>NZ_LBFB01000010.1:0-78878 GCF_013363285.1 Marinitoga sp. 1154
GAGCAATGAATGCATGTGTAAAAGTAGCTAATTTCCCATTTCTGAAAGGAATAGAAGATTTTGATTTCGATTTTCAACCAGGAATAAATAAACAGGAAATATTAGATTTAAAAAGCTTAAGATTTGTGGAAAATAATGAAAATATACTATTTGTAGGAACCCCTGGAGTTGGCAAGACACATCTTGCCGTCTCCATTGGAATAGAATGTGCAAAACATAGATATTCAACATATTTTATCCATTTCCAAGATTTAATGTCTCAATTAAAAAAAGCTCTTAAAGAAAATAGATTAGAAACAAGATTAAAGCATTTTTCGAAATACAAAGTATTAATAATAGACGAAATAGGATATTTGCCAATTGATACAGATGCTTCAAACTTATTTTTTCAATTAATATCAAAAAGATATGAAAAACACAGTACAATAATTACAACAAATATGCCATTTTCAAGTTGGGGTGAAATATTTGGTTCTCCAGTTTTGGCTCAAGCTATATTAGACAGATTATTACATCATTCTCATGTTATTTCAATTAAAGGTGATTCATATCGACTAAAAGAAAAAATGGATTTTTTTGCTAATTCTGTTTCTAATTCTTAATCCCTTTTTTGTACATTTTTATTTTCCCTTTTTTTAACATTCTTGTAGTTGTTTTTACAACAAATCCATAATTTTCCATTATATGTCTGCTTTCGACATTTTCAAAATAAGTTGAAAACATTACTTTTTTATACCCTTTTTCACCTGCTAATTTAAGAAAAAATTCTGTCAATTTTCTAGCATAACCTTTGTTTCTAAAATTTTTATGAACACGTAACCCTTCAAGCCAGAAGATACCCGGCTTTATTTCTTTCATCCTTCCACACCCGATTACTTTATTTTTTTCCTCAATCACATAAAAATTCCCATTTTTTTCTTTTACCCAGTCATCGAAAACTTCTGGTATATAATCATCATCCCAGGAATACCTTGTTACTTCAACTAAATCCTTTTTATCATTTTCTTTAGCCTTTCTAATATTCATATAACCCCCCCTAAAATTCGTTATTGTTTTTATTTATTTTTGATTATTGAAAAAAATTCTTATTTATGATAAAATATTTTTGATTTTCATCGAAATAAAAATAGATTGAGGTGAATTATGGAAGCTAAAATTGGTTATCAAATATTTCCTGATAGGTTTTACTCTTATTATAACAGAGGAAACACACCATGGAAAACTCCTATTATAAATGATGAAAAAGCAGGAAAAAGATTGTATGGTGGCGACTTAAAAGGCATTGAGAAAAAAATAGATTATTTTAAAGATCTGGGAATCGATTTTATATATCTTACACCTATTTTTGCAGCTAATAGTAACCACAGATATGATGCAATAGATTATTTTAAAATAGACCCAGTTTTGGGTGATGAAAATGATCTTAAAAATTTAATAAATTCTCTTCATAAAGAAAATATAGAGTTATATCTTGACATTGCTTTAAATCATATGAGCGACAAAAGTATCTGGTTTAAAAAAGCTCTAGAGGGAAAAAAGGAAAAGGATTATTTTAGAAAAGAAAATGGATATTATACTTTCTGGCGCGATCATTCATCACTGGTAGAATTAAATCTTGAAAATCCTCAGTTACAAAAAATATTATGGCAGGATGAGAATTCTGTGATGAAAAAATGGATGAAATTAGGAGTTGATCATTGGCGCCTTGATTGTGCTTATGATCTTGGATTTAATATTTTAAAAGATATAGTAAAATATATAAAATTATCTGGTAATCACGAGATTATTGGCGAAGTATGGGCATATCCTAAAGATTGGATAGAAATAATGGATGGTATTATGAATTATTACTATACAGATATTATTATAAACTATTTAACAGGAAATTTAAGCGGAAAAACCACATCTGAAATTTTAAATAAAGTTATAATGGATAGTGGATTGAAAATCCTGAAATCATGGAATATGCTCTCTTCTCATGATTCAGCAAGAATTAAAAATATATTTGGAAACAATTGGAAAATGGCTGTAATTATGCAATTTACATTACCTGGTAGCCCTTTAATATATTACGGCGAAGAAATTGGAATGACTGGAGATAACGATCCATTTTGCCGTGGAGTTATGGAATGGGAAAAGGTTGATAATCAAAATGAAGTTCTAAAATTTTATAAAAAACTTATAAAGTTATTTAAAAATTCTGACGCTTTAAAAAAGGGAAATTATTATGAAGTTATTTCCAATGATAATGATATACTTGCTTATTATAGAAAATATAAAAATATAAAAGACGCCAAATTGATAATAATTAATCCAACGGATAAAGAAAAAGATATACATTTATATTTTAACGAATCCTTGCTACTGGATGCCATGCACATGAAAGATCATTTTAGCAGTAATAGATTATACATTGCTATGGGCAGTGTAAAAGGAAAAATACCCCCCAATTCTTATGGCATATACTATATGGAATTAAAAGAATACAGGACATATTCTGCTTATAAAAGATTATAATTTTCAAAATTTTTCGGTTAATAAAAACTCAAAACAAAAAGCGTCTACAATTTCGTAGACGCTTTTTGTTTGTAATTTATAATACTTAAATTTTGTACAAATAATTTTTCATGCAATGAATTTCTTCTTTGTGTTTCTTTTAATCTCTGAAATAAATTCTTTAAAAGGGCAAAAGATAAAATCGCAATCTAAGTTACAGAAAAATATATACAAATAGTATATAATATAATTAGATAAAAATTATCCGAATTAATTTGATATATTGATATAAAGGAGTGGAATTTATATGGAGAAATTTAATGTTGAAAAAGAAAAATGTATAGCTTGCAAGGCATGTGTGAGAACTGCTCCAGAGAATTTTAAAATAGAAAATGGAAAAGCTATAGTTTTTAAACAACCTGAAAATAAAACAGAATTAAGCAATAGTCAGAGAGCAATGGATATTTGTCCAACTAAAGCTATCTTTTCAAAAAAAAGTGATCCAATTACTGGAGATTCAAAAATCAGGGAAACATTAGAAAAATATCCTCATTTAAAAAAGGTTTTATTAAAAATATCACCAAAATTTAAGACAATGCAAAATCCTATAATGTGGAATACCATTGCAAAATATGCTACATTCAAAAATGCTGCTAAAATGGCAGGTGTTTCTTTATGCGAGATATTACATGTTATAAATAAAGAATTAGGATTAGAAAAAGAATTATATACATTATTTCCCGAATGTATAAAAGACACAAAACCAGAATACAACAGCACCGAAATCGCATGGGAAGAACCTGAAACGATTATGAAAATTCAAAAATATGAGGTTGAAACTTTAACTTTAATCGTTAACCAAATAGAAAATTTAAAACCTGGAAAATCATTAGTTTTTGAGGGAGAAATAGACCCTGAACCAATAATAAAAGTAATAGAATCTCATAAATTCCTATATAATCTAAATAAAATTAATCCATATAAAACAAGAATTTCTGTCTATAATAAACCTTCAAAATTGAAAAACAATAAAGATTATGAAATTCTTGATGTAAGAAAGATGCAACAGGATCCATTTGATATAATTATAAAAAAAGCTTATTCATTAGATCCAGGTGAAGGTTTTATATTAGTTCAAACTTTTGTTCCAACCCCTTTAATAAATATGCTAGATGGAATGGGATTTGATGCTGAAGTTAAAGAAATTAATCCATATGAAGTACAAGTATATTTCACACGCAGAATTGAAAATGATATTAATAATTATAACTATTCTGATAAACCAACAGTAACAATACAATCTGCAACTCCTGTAGGATATCCTATAATCATGAGATTATTACAATCAAAAAAATTAAAACAAGTTGTAAATATAAAAGAGTTAAAAATATGGGAAGAAACAGAAAAGCATCTTGGATGGATAATAAATAAAAAAGCAGATATAAGCTTTTCAGCATTAATAACTGCTTCAAAATTGAAAGATATGGATGTGAAAATGCCTGTTGTTTTTGTTTGGGATAACTTTACGATATTAACAAGAGGTTATATAGCAAAATCTCTTGAGGATTTAAAAGGAAGAAAAATACATATACCACTTTTTGAAGATGCACCACCAGCTAAAATAACCAGATATTTAATAGAGGCAAAGGGTCTCAATATAAAAGATTTTGAATTTACTTATGGAAATCCATTTGGTAGACCTAAACAAATAATGATGGATTTTCTATCTGGTAAAGTAGATACAGTCTTATTAAGAGAACCAGAAGCAGGATTTGTGATAAAAGCATTAGAAGAAAGCAATATAACTTATTCAGAACTATCATATGGAAAAATATGGAATGAAATAAACGAAGGATTTGGATTATTACCAAATGCAGGGGTTGTATTTAAAGGAGAATTAGTTAGAGAATATCCAGAAATTGTAAAGATTGTCTTAGAAGAATTAAAAGCTGCAATAGAATGGGTTAATAGCAATAAGAAAGAAGCAGCAAAACTTTCATTTGATATGATGAGGGCACCAATAAAAAACGTGGAGAAATTTATTGAAAGAGTAACATTTAAATATATATTTGGAAAAGAACTTGAAGATAAAGTGTATAAATTTTATGACATATTAATAAAAAACAATATTATTAGCGCTACTTTAGATGAGAAATTAATGGAAATATTTAAAATATAATAAAAGCCTTCCGAATGGAGGGCTTTTGTTTTAAATCAAATATCAATTTTAATTCCAATAGGGCAGTGGTCTGATCCCATTACATCTGAAAGAATAAAAGCATCTTTAATTTTATTTTCCAAAGGAGTACTTATAAAGAAATAATCTATTCTCCATCCAACATTCCTTTCTCTTGCTCTAGTTTTATAATCCCACCATGTATAATTATTTGGCTCTTGATTAAACATTCTAAATGTATCTATAAAACCACTATTTAAAAGTTTATCAATCCATTCTCTCTCTATGGGTAAAAATCCAGATACATTTTCATTTTCCTTTGGCCTTGCAAGATCTATTTCTTTATGTGCAGTATTTACATCACCACAAATAATAATATTAGGTTGTTTCTTTTTATAATCTTCTAAAAATTCCAATAAATAATAGTAAAAATCCATTTTATATTCCAATCTTTCATGTCTTGCTTTACCGTTAGGAAAATATATATTAAAAAGCGAAAAGTTTTCATATTCAGTAATTAATGTTCTTCCTTCAGAATCAAATTTTTCAATCCCAAAACCTTTTAAAATATTTTTTGGCTCTATTTTTGTAAAAGTAGCAACACCACTATACCCTTTTTTTTCCGCTGAAACAAAATACTTTTTCCATGAACCATAATTTAAAAATTTTTTTGTTAATTGTTCTTCCCTTGCTTTTGTTTCTTGAACACATAAAATATCAGGATCTTCAGAATCAAGAAAATCTATAAAACCTTTCTTTATAGCTGCTCTTATACCATTTACATTCCAAGATATGATTTTCATTAATATCACGCTCCTTAATGAAATTATACCATAAATATGATATAATTTTTCAGATTAAGAAATACTTTTAAAAACATATTTATTGAATACCCTGTTATTGATATTTTTCTATTTTTATATAAAAATAGAAATGCATCAGAAAAAAATGATACTTTAACAATTACATACCCAGAATGGGGTTTAGCTTTTATATGGATAAATATCGGTATAGAATTTTAATAAAATTTTTGATATATATGATATAATATTATTAAATAATATTCGCAAAACAAACTAAGTTAAGGAGGAAATTAAATGAGAATATTAAAAGGGCTAAAGCCTGAAAAGGTGTTTTATTATTTTGAAGAAATAAGTAAAATACCAAGATGTTCAGGAAATGAAAGAGCTATTAGCGATTATCTTGTAAATTTTGCTAAAGAAAAAAATTTAGAATACATTCAAGACAAAGCATTAAATGTAATTATAAGAAAACCAGCAACTAAAGGTTATGAAAATGCTCCAGGGGTTATTCTTCAGGGGCATATTGATATGGTTTGTGAAAAAACATCTGATTCAAAACATGATTTTTCAAAGGATCCTATAAAATTACAGATAGACGGAGATTATATAAAAGCAACTAATACAACATTAGGTGCAGATAATGGTATTGCAGTAGCTTATGCTTTAGCCATATTAGATTCAAAAGATATTGAACATCCAGAAATAGAAGCATTATTCACGACAGAAGAAGAAACAGGAATGACTGGAGCAAATGAATTGGATCCTTCATTATTAAAAGGAAAAGTGTTATTAAATATTGATTCAGAAGAAGAAGGAATATTTTATGTAAGTTGTGCTGGCGGTTTAAGAGATATTATAACATTACCCGTTGAATTTATAGAACCAAAGAACAAACATGGTTTAAGATTAGTAATTTCAGGATTACAGGGTGGCCATTCAGGTATGGAAATTATAAAACAAAGAGGTAATGCTAACAAATTATTAGGAAGGGTGTTGTATGATTTAAATAAAAAAATAAAAGTTGAATGCGCTTCAATAAATGGTGGAGATAAAAGTAATGCTATTCCAAGAGAAGCAACAGCAGATTTGATTATTGATAATATGGAGAAAGCTAAAGAAATTATTGAATATTGGAACAAAATCTTTAAAAATGAATTAAGCGATTCAGATCCAGGTGTAACAGTTTCAATTGAGAAAATGGAAAATCCAAAAAGTGTATTAACAAAAAAATCTTTTGAAAAAGCAATATATATTTTGATGTTAGTTCATGATGGAGTTCAAACAATGAGCAAAGCTATCGAAGGTCTGGTAGAGAGTTCCAGTAATCTTGGTATCGTAAAAACATATAATAATAAAATAGAATTCACTTCAGCAACAAGAAGTTCTGTAGAAACATTAAGAGATCTAATCCATAATAAATCAGAGATTATCGCAAATTTAACTGGAGCAACTATAACAACAAATGCTCCATATCCCGCATGGGAATATAAACCAGATTCAAAAATAAGAGAATTGATGAAAAAAGTATATAAAGATATGTATGGTAAAGAACCAGAAATAGCAGCTATTCACGCAGGATTAGAATGTGGTATTTTATCAGGAAAATTGAAAGATGTTGATATGATTTCTTTTGGACCTAATCTCTATGATGTTCACACACCACAGGAAAAAATGAGCATATCTTCAGTAAAAAGAGTCTGGGAATTTTTAATTGAAATATTAAAAGAAATGAAAAATTATTAATAAGAATAAATAAAAACAGGCCAAAAAGGCCTGTTTTTATTTATTCTTAAATAGTTTAACTTAATAACGTTTTTCATATAAAGCTTTATTAATTATTACTATTTTTTCTTTTAAATAGAATTTTCTTTAACATTTTATATAAGAATAAAGATATTACAAATGCATTTAAAGTTCTTAAAACTCCTAAATATAATGGTGTTTGAAAATGTAAAAAAGTATCTAAGACAGATATAAATAATATTGATTGCCCAATATTCCAGAATATTTTAAAAAATCTGGTAGGTGGATTTGAAAAAATAAAGATATATGAAAATAATTCTTTAAATCGTGGTCTGGCAATTAATAGTTTCTCAAGCATATCTCTTAAATTTCTTTCAAACATTGTTGCAAATCCAAAATTTCCACTTCTCAATATATAATAAAAAAATATTGATATCAATACTATTGATGAAAAAATTATATCTTTTTTATTCAATTTAAAATTTTGTAATTGAACTATGAATAAAGTTATTGGTAGAGTTATGAGCAATAATTTTACCCCTCTTATTACAGAAATTTTGTAAACAAGTAAGTAGGTATATCCTGTTCCATATATCAATATTCCAAATATTATAGTTAATAATAATAAATTGAATACATTTTTAATACTAAAATATTTATTTTTCCACTTTATCCATATAATAAATGAAAACACTATAGCTAAAAAAACATAGGACCACGAAGTAAAAAATATATATGCAACTATATAACTTATAGATAATATTGGGCTTAAAAACAATAAGTATATAGAAATTATTGACATTGTAAGATAATTGAGCCATCTATTGGTATTAAATAAAGGAGGAATATTTTTATTTATATTTTTCAGCTTATTGTTTATAGATTTTATTATTTCATTCCTTTTTTTATGCGATGGTATATAAAATACATTTATTCTTCTTTCATTAAATGCACGCCAGAAACGCTGGGTGATTTGACTAATATTGTATTTATCCATCTCTTTTGGCTTTATATAATGTGCATATCTGATTTTTCGCAATTCTGAATTATTTAGATAAATCTTGTATTTATCAAATAAAAAACCAAAATCGGAAAATTCGGCAATTATTATATTATCAAAATTCATTATAAATTCTTTAAAATCATTCAAACTTAAATTAGTCGAATTTTCACTTATAATTACAAAGTTTTGATATTTATAATAATCAATTTTTTTATTTTCTACAATAATAGAATGTTTTTCAAGTTTTTTATTATCAATAATATGATAACCATTTTTTAAAAATTTTATATCATTAAAAGTTATATAAACAAATAAGAACACTGCATATACTATAATCAAAATATAAAATAATCTTTTATGTTTTTTCAAAAAAATCACTTCCTCAATATATTTAAAAATCTAATCTATCTAAAACCTTTTTTAAATCAGGTATTAAATTAGAAATTAATGTATAACGCTTATTTTTATATATAAATTCAAGAAAGTATGAATGTAAAAAATATCGTTTCAATCCAATTAATCTTTTCAACTTTTTATTTATTTCAAAATTACCATATTTATTATCTCCTGCAACAGGACTTTTTATTTCTGCAAATTGTTTTCTTATTTGATGTTTCCTTCCTGTTTTTATTTCAACATCCACAAAGGATAAATCTGTATTTTCTATTTTGTAATTATCAACAACATCATAAAACAACAAGGCTTTTTTATCTTCAAATACACTTTCTAATTTATTATTTTTCCCCTTTAATTTCCCTAAAACCAGTGCATAATACTTTTTTGTTATATCTCTACCTTTTATAATATCTGTTAATTCCCTTGCAACCCGTTTATTTTTAGCAATCACTAAAACCCCGGAAGTATGTTTGTCCAATCTATGAACAAGATGTGGTTCGAATTCACCTTTTGAATAATATAATACCCCCTCTATAATAGTAACCTTTTCTTCATTTTTCCCCGGATGAACAGAAACACCTGCTGGTTTATTAATTGCAATAATATTTTTATCTTCAAAAATAATTTCAAAATCAAGTGGCCTTGGTAATATTTTCTCTTCTTTTTTTCTTTCTTCAAGTGGCCCTTTGTACTTTATCTCAATGATATCTCCTATATTCAACTCATAATCCTGCTTTTTTACCCTTTTACTATTTACATATACAAAACCTTTTCTAATGAGTTTATATATAAATCCTAATTTCAAATTACTAAAATTATTTCTTAAAAACTTATCCAATCTTTTATAATAATTTTTATCGTTTACAGTTACTTTTTTTTGCATAAAATCGCTCCTTTTTTGATATAATATATATAATAACATACATTTATAACGAGGTGATAAATTTGTACAAAGAAATACTCAAAACATTATATTCTTTTCTTGGAAATAATATAATGAACGAAGAAGAAAAGTTAAAAGTAGAAATTTTTGACAAATTGAATTCAAAAAGTGATTTTTATGAAATACTGGATTTCTTAAAATCCGAAACATTTCCCAAAGAAATTGATAATAAATTCCTTTCCTTATTTATTATATCATTATTTAACCGTTTACGTATCTCAGTTGATTTTGAAAAGAAAATTTTGATTTATGGTAATGAAAAAATAAATTTTGATATACTGGAATTAAATAAAGGTATATTAAAAACTGAACCTCTTTTAATAGAGTTAATTGAATTATTGGATTATGGAAATTTACCAACAGAATATCTTTTTGGAATATTATCAAATGATATTGCTAAAAGAATCAGGGTTTTTAAAGAGTTAATAGGAACATCTAAAATAACAGACG
This sequence comes from Marinitoga sp. 1154, assembly GCF_013363285.1. NCBI lineage: Bacteria > Thermotogati > Thermotogota > Thermotogae > Petrotogales > Petrotogaceae > Marinitoga > Marinitoga sp. 1154. The sequence goes on from NZ_LBFB01000010.1 coordinate 10,011, forward strand.
AAAAATGGTCTGAAGAGGAGTTAAAGGGTTTGGTAAATTCACTAACCGACTCTACAAGAGAATTTTTGAGATATATGGTAAAAAAAGGGAAAAGTTCTAAAGAAGAAATAATGAAAGATTTACAGTTAAAAGATACACGTTCTGTTTCTGCCTTTACAAGTGCCATATCACGTAATTCACCTTCTAAAAAAGAAAGAATATTATTTGGAGAAAAAGGAAAGATATATATTAATGAAGAATATAGGGAAATATTAAAAAGATTATTGTTATAAATTAAAAAGACTTAATCCCATAATGAAATTAAGCCCTATAATACGCAATTAGAGCAATTTATTTCATAAATATAAAAAATAGGCAGGCCAATGGCCTGCCATTTTATTTAAACGACGGGACTGTCTGGAATTATCAATTCTTTATTTGCTTCAACAACTTCTGGTGTAGGTTCTACTAATTCTGTTTTTACCAATTGTTGTAAGTATTCTTTTATTGAAAGATCCCAATATTCCTTTGTTACATAATATACTTTAGCTCCGCCAAGTTCATGTTGTACATCTGGCCATGGATATGATGGTTGTGCCATTCCAAGTCCCCATCTCTTAAATCCATTATAACTTTCATATGTTGCCCACCATTCTTTTGCACCTAATTTTTCAAATGCATATTTTGCTTTGGCATAATACATAATAGCTCCAACTCTTAATCCTCTAACAAAAGCCATTGAGTGAAGACTAATATGAATACCATTATTCATAACTCTAGCATTTGCAAAGCCTGCTAATTTCCCATTAATTGTTCCAATCATAAAGTATGGATCTTTTAATCTATTTCTATACCAACCTAATAATTCTCCATAAACTCTTACACCAACAATATCATAAAAATCATGATCAACATCCAATAATTTCTTTATGAATGGCAATAATTTAGGAACTTCTTCTTTTTCTAATGGTCTGATATATAAATAACTACCGTCTTTTAATTTAGCCATTTCTGGTTTGTATGGTTCTAATTTTAATGATGGACCTGATAATAATGGTTCTAATTCCCTAACGTCAAATGTTATTTTTTCCTGTGATACTTTTTCCGGTATTTCTTTCCACATAATCTTCCCCTCCATTACTTTTTTATTCGTTTTATATTATTCTATTTCAAATGCAGCTACACGAGCGATACTTGATTCCCCATCAACTAATCTCCATGGGAATATACCAATGTACATTCTTCTATTTAATACTTTATCGATTTCTCCACCTAAATTTTCTGCATGTAAAATCAAATGTGGGAATAAATCAATATGCATTAATTGATAAGTTTTATCATCAAAATATTCATCAAGAGGTTTTCCATATTTTTCTCTAAAATGCTTATCTGCCATAGCAGCAAATTCAGGTCTGTATTCTCTTAATATAGTATTCATTGGATGGTCAGCAGAACCACAGTCTACGCCAACCCATTTAATTTCCATTTCTTTTAACCAATCTGCAAATCTTTGATCAGGTCCTGGATGGAAATAATAATATTTATTTTCATTTGCTTCCGGTTGATCCCATGCATATTTGTGATATCCTGTGTTAATAATTATAATATCTCCTTTTTTGATTTCAAGATTATTTTCTTTTGCTACTTTTAATAATGTTTCAGGTGTATAAATATCAAAATCTCCAACCTCTTTGGAAATATCTAATATTACACCTTCGTGGAATAAATAACCGTCTAATGGCAATGAAGCTATATCTCTTCCACCTGTCATAAAATGTCTTTGTCCATCAAGATGAGTTCCATTATGCATACTTGTTTGTACTATTTGACCATTAACTTTTTGAAGCATCATCCTTTTGAAATACCATAATTTCATTGGCTCGTAACCTGGCCATGGTGGTGTTGTAATGCCTATCTTTTGAGTTAAATCATACACTTTAATACCTGCCACAATAATCCCCCCTTAGTCTGAGTATTCTTTTACAAATGCTTCTAATGCATCTATAAATATGTTCATAGGCGGATAGGTCAATCCTGCTCCAACCTGACCTATGCCTGGATCTTTATGAGCTATACCAGTATTTATTCTTGGTAATATACCTTTCTCAACAACTTTCTTTATATCTAATCCTGTAGGAGTTCCCCTGAAGTTTAAGAATGGTATTTTATATGTATTATTTTCTGCATCTGTTATTTCATACATTTTTAAGGTTGTATCAATAGCTTCCTGAACCGTCCCACCAACAAATTTTACTATTGCAGGGGCTCCAGCCATTGCAAAGCCGCCAAATCCACCAGTTTCTGTAATTGTACTATCTCCAATATCAGGATTTGCATCTTCCTTTGTAAATCCAGGGAAGTATAAACCTTCAACTTCCTGAGCAGTACCGACAAACCATTTACCCGGTAATCCTGCTACTCTAATACCAAAATCCGTTCCATTTCTTGCCATTACTGTAACTACAGTACTACCCTTTATTCCTTCTGCCGCCAGTGTTGCTGATTTTGCTGCTGGCATTGAAAGATTTAAGAAGAAATGATCATTAGCATTGATAAATTCTATAACTGCTTTTTTCTCTTTATCCGAAAAATGAGTATCTAATATTGCAGGAGCTATTTCTCTTATAAATAATGAGGTTGCTGCTCTATTCCTGTTATGACATTCATCTCCCATTTGAACAGCCTGCGCGATTAAATTCTTTAGATTAATTTCACCTTTTATCTCAATTGCTTCTTTTAAAACAGGATATAATACTTCTTCCATCCATTTTAATTTTTCAATTACATCGGGGCCATTGGCTCCATATCTTAATACTTTTCCCAATCCTTCATTCATAGTACAATAAGCTTTTGTGCCATATGTTTTATTTTCTACGATAAATACAGGCATAGAAGCTGTCGCAACTCCAGCCATAGGCCCAACACCATCATGATGATGCCATGGATCAAATTCTATTTCACCAGATTCAATCAACTCAATAGCTTCTTTTTCATCTTTAGCTTTTCCTTCATAAATCAATCCACCAATAATAGCTCCCTTTAAAGGGCCACACATTCGATCCCATGTAATTGGAGGGCCGGCATGTAAAATCAAATTATCTTTCATACCTGGAACAACGTCTCTTGCTATACCCATTCCAACTAATGTAGGCTGAGAATTCATAATTCTTTCTACTGCTTCTGCATTTGCTTTTTCAATATTAATGTTTAACTTTGAAAATTCACTTAATATTTCAACTGCTTTCGCTCCACCAAGAGGTGGTTTCCAATCAACATGAACAACATTTGCTCCCTGTTTTTTCAAATCTTCATAGAATGATTTTAATCCTATATTTACTATTTTTAATTCTTCTTTAAATAAACTCATCTTCCCAACTCCTTCCAAACATTAACTGCAAATTTTACTGCACTTGCATTGCTTGGGAAGACTATAACCCCAGCATCTTCCAGTTTCTTTTTTTGTTCATAATACTTTTGTGGATCTTCATATGTACCACAGATATTTGCAATTACACATCTATATTTATCTGAAGTTTCCCTTGCAGTTTTTACAGCCTCTGCAATCTCACCTGCTGGATCCATATGTGATCCCCAACCCAATACAACATCAACCATAATAATAGCTGTATCTTTATCAATATATTCTTTTATCAATCTTGATTTTCTCATTGTAAAGTCAATCATAGGATGTGGTCTTCCTACTGTAAACTCATCTTCTCCCATGTCCACAACTGTATGCTCTTTACTTTCATTAATATTCTCCAGTAAATATTCAGGATTTAATGGTTTAGGTGAATATATACCGCCTATTTCTTTGCTTAATAATACCATTGTTTCATCAGCAAGAGTTCCACCAGAGTATAATCCTCTTATATATTTACCTTCTTTTATTTTAGACACTTCCTCTTTAACCTTTATATCAAAATCAAATGATTCTAAAAAGTCAAAATATGTATATTCGTCTTTATCTATTTCCTTTCCCTGACATAATAAAGCTGCTTTTATTGCCGCATCTTCAAGCGTATGACCTACTGTTATTTCAGAATCTTCTACAACACCATTGACAAAATGAACTACATGTTTTTTGGTTGTTTTTTTCAATAATTCAACTGCTTTTGAGACAACTTCTGGATAAGGTGGTTTTGATACAAGAACAATTATTTCAGTTTCATCATCTTCAATTAATCTTTTAATACCTTCTAAAAACATCAATCCACCAACATCTTTTTTTACATCTCTTCCACCTGTACCGATTAATTGAGATATCCCACAACCAAGATTTGATATTATGGATGAAACTTCCTGTGCTCCAGTTCCAGATGCTGCCACAATACCAATCTTTCCTCGTTTTACCACATTTGAAAATGCCATGGGGACTCCATTTATTATTGCTGTTCCACAATCTGGACCCATTACCAGCAATCCTTTTTCAAGTGCATATTTCTTCAGGTCTATTTCTGTTTCTATTGGAACATTATCACTGAACAACATTACATTTAAACCCATATCCAGAGCCTTTTTTGTTTCCAGACCAGCATATTCTCCAGCTATTGAAATAACTGCCATATTTGCTCCATCTAATCTTTTTACCGCACTCTCAAGCGATGGGTAAAACTTTTCGCCTTCATCTTCCTGAGTTTCTACTTTAAGCAGTTTTTCAACCTCTGTTTCAATTTCTTCCATGTTTATATTTTCACCTTTGATCACAATCAATAAATCATTTGGAGTGGTATTTTCCAACTCTGAATCGAGCATTTCCAATTCTTTTAAAAACTCTTTATTTGTTTCTGTACCCATTCCAACAAGAGCTTCTTCAACGTTATCTTTTTTCTTTATATCTTCTGTTATAAGCATCAATGTAACAGAATCATAATAAGAATTTGGCTTAATCAATTTATAAATCACATTTATCCCTCCATCTCAAAGAAAAATGAAATACCCAACATCCAACCTATTCCAGAAGTATCCCCCATGTTTAATAGTATATCTTTAATATAATCCTCTAAATATAGTTTCACAGGCTTTGGTACATAACCCTCAGCAGCATATCTCAATTGAAAATAAGAAATATCATTTGTCTTTCTTCTTGCTACATCTAAAATAAAATTAACATCTACATTTCCATTATAATAAGAATTTAATAATAAAATTCCTGAAAGGATATCATCAAATAATGGCGTCAATCCAGGGCCAAACCCAATGATGTTTGTAAAATTTTTACTTTCCAGATTTGAAATAATTTTTCTAAATATTCTATTGTCTAATTTATTCTTCATATATGTTTTTATTTTTCTATATGACTCGTAAAAATTTATTTTTTTAAGCTCTGGATTGTAAATAGAAAAATTCTCAACCTTAAATTTATCATCAAAAACCAGAATATTATTTTCAATTTTTAATCTAGAAAAGTTTAAGAAATGGGAGGGGGCTGTCATTCCCAACGCCCCAACCCGATAAGGATAAGTACTCAAAGTGAAAAGATCATTATCACCAAAAATAAAGTATTTGGTATGTTTTGTCTTGAAAAATTCCTTAGCTACACCTTTTTTATTAAATACCAAACTTGAAATTTCTAACATTTTTCACCTTATTCATCTGATGCTCCTGTTAATGAAAGTAAGCCATTTACTAAAATACCTACAACTGCAGCAAGTCCAAGTCCCTGTAATGCAAAGTTTCCTGCTTTAAATACTGCTCCACCTAAACCCGTTACTAACATTAAAGACATTATTACTAAATTTTTTCCTTCGACTTTAACCTGATTGTTTATCAATGTTTTTGCTCCAATACTTGCAATCATACCGAATAATAATATTTCAATTCCACCCATAACAGGTACAGGTATTGATCTAACAAGAGCTCCAACTTTTGGTATTAATGACAACAATATTGCAAAGAATGCAGCAATTCTCATTATCCATGGATTAAAAGCTTTTGTAAAAGCTAAAACACCTGTATTTTCACTATATGTGGTATTTGCAGGGCCACCAAAAAATCCGCCTAAAGATGTTGCCAATCCATCACCCATTAATGTTCTATGCATTCCTGGATCTTCGTAGAATTTTTTACCAACAACAGCTGATATTGCAAAAATATCACCAAAATGCTCTACTGAAGGTGCAATTGCAACTGGAACTATTGCAGCTGCTGCATACCATGAAAATTTAGGCCAGTAAATTTCTGGGAATCCTGCCCAGCTTACAGTCCCAACTTCTGCAAAGCTTACATTACCCGTAATTGCTGCTACGATATATCCTACGATAACTCCCCATATAACAGGAATTAAACGGCTAAATCCTCTTGTATATAATCTAACTATAACCGCTGTACCGAGAGATACCATTGCTATCCACCAGTTACCACTTGCCATATTTATTGCTACAGGACTTAAAATTAAACCTATTAATATAATCATAGTTCCTGATATTACTGGTGGGAATAATTTTTCAAATCTTCTAATACCAATAAATTTAATGAGAATACCAAAACCAAATTTAACCAAACCTGCTAAGAAAATCCCTCCTGTTGCATATGCAAGATAAGGTCTTAAATCTACCCCTGCATTTACTGCATCCTGAATACTTTTATATTCCAATCCAGCTTGTCCCATATAATACATTGTAACCGTAACTATTGGTGCAATATATGCAAAACTTGAACCTAAAAACACTGGAACTTTCCACTTTGTAATCCAATGGAATAATAATGTCCCAAGACCGGCAGTAAATAACGCTACGTTAACAGGAATCCCTGTCAAATAAGGAACCAATACAGTTGCACCGAACATAGTGAAGGCATGTTGTAACCCTAACAACAATAATCCCCCTGTACCCATACCTGCACTTCTGTCTTCTTGAGGAACGACATTCAAATATTCGCTTTCGCTCATGTTTCTCCCCTCCTAAAAATGATTTGGATAGACATTCTTTATTTATTATTTATTTTCTAATGCCTTAAGAATTTTATCTGCTGTTAATGGTAATTCATGTATATTTACTCCAAGCGCATCATAAATTGCAGCAGCAATTGCTGGTGGCACTGAAATCATAGGATGCTCTCCAACTCCTTTTGCCCCAAACGGAGAGGATTCCTCAAATGTTTGAACAAAGTCATATTTTATTTCCTCTGGTATATCTGCTATAGTAGGTATTTTATAATCGGTAAATGATATAGTTAAAGGATATCCTTTATCATTGTATTTAACCCCTTCAAATAATGCAGGTCCCATACCCTGAATCATTCCGCCAACTACCTGACCACCTGCAGTAATCGGATTGATAATTGTACCAGCATCAAAAACTCCTACTAATTGTATCATTTTTAATTCTCCTGTATCTAAATCTATTTCTACTTCTGCTGCTTCTGCTCCAAATGTCCACTCGGCAGCAGCATTTCCCTGTCCAGTTTCTAAATCAAGATTTGTCAACATTTCTGGAGTAAAACTACCTCTACCTATTACAGGACCACCTATTGAGTGTCCATCTGGATATGTATAACCCATTACTATATCTTTTAATAATATGTATTTTTCAGGCCTATATTTAACATAAACTCTATCGTCTTCAACTTCAAGATTATGTGGAGCTACACCTAATACCTGAGAAGCTATATTTTTTATCTGATTCAATGCATCTTCCGCAGCTCTATACAATGCATTACCTACAGTCCACAGAGCACGCGATGCAACAGTCTGCCATTCATATGGATTTACATCTGTATCTACAGGCATAACAAAATGTATTTTATCAGGAGAAATATGTAATGCATCAGCAGCCATCTGAGTAACTGCAGTATTAAATCCTTGACCTATTTCCTGAATACTTGCCTGTAATGTTACAGTTGCATCTTCATGGAATTTTATTATTACAGCTGATCCTGCATTTGTTGGCATAGCTGGTGCTTTTACCAATCCTGCAATACCTTTTCCTCTAACTTTTCTTGGATTTTCAGGCTTTTCTGATTTTTTATCGTATTCAATTAATTCTGCCGCTTTTCTCAAACATGCTTCCATATCACCTGTATCATGATGTATAGTTTGACCCATAGAATTGGTTAACCCTGGTTTTAGAACGTTCTTTAATCTTAATTCAAGTGGATCCATTCCTAACTTTTGAGCAACTTCATCTAAATTTCTTTCTGTTGCCCAATGTAATTCACCATGTCCAAATCCCCTAAAAGCTCCACCAAGGAAATGGTTAGTATATACACCATATGAATCAGTTTTTAGATTTGGCACATAGTATCCACCAGGCAAAGTATACCCAGCAGCTCTAACAACATTAGTTCCATATTCTGCATATGCTCCGCCATCGAAAATCAACGTTGCTTCCATTGCAACGATTTTTCCTTCTTTAGTAACTCCTGTTTTTACACGAGCATACATAGCTTGTCTAACTACAGCTGAAATATCTTCTTCTCTTGTATATACTAATTTTATATGTCTTCCCTTTAACTTTTCAGATAAAGCGATTACTATACCTTCCATATTTATTCCAGCTTTTCCTCCAAAACCCCCACCTACATATGGAGCAACAACTCTAACCTTATGCCTCGGAACTTTAAATGCAACAGCTATTAAGTTTCTTAAAGTAAATGGTGATTGTGCACTTGACCAGACTGTAAGTTTTCCGTTATAATCCCAGAAAGAAATTGCTGCATGTGGTTCAAGCGGCGCATGATACATTTGTGGAAGACTATATTCTCCTTCAACAATAACATCAGCTTCTTTAAATCCTTTTTCAACGTCTCCTTTTCTTGTTTTATGATGATGGAATACATTTTTTTCAGGTTCAATATTATAAATCGGTAATCTTTCATACTTTGCAAGGTCTGGATGAATTAAAACCTCACCCTTCATTGATTCTCTTGGATCCTGAACAGTTGGTAATTCCTCATATTCTACTTCTATTAGCTCTACAGATCTTTTTGCAATTTCCAATGAGTCTGCGGCAACAGCAGCAACAGGTTCACCAACATATCTAACTCTATCTGATGTGATTATCGGTCTATCAACAAGATATATTCCCTGTCTATATGGAACATCTTTTCCAGTAACAATAGCTCTTACGCCTTGCAATGCTTCAGCTTTTGAAGTATCAATTTTTTTAATAATTCCATGTGGTATAGGGCTTCTTTTAACTGCAGCATAAAGCATATTTGGGAAAAACATATCAGTTACATATTTTGCATTTCCGGTAACTTTTTCGAATCCGTCAACCCTGTTCATAGGTTTTCCAACATGCTCAAATTTAATTGGTGGTTTATATTCATATTTCATTATTCTACACCTCCCATTTTCTGGGCAGCTAATTTAACAGCATCTAAAATAACCGTATATCCTGTACATCTACATAAATTTCCTGCCAATCTTTCCACAATAATTTCTTTAGTTGGATTTGAATGTTTTTCAAGCATAGCTTTTGTTGACATTATAAAGCCTGGAGTACAATAACCGCATTGAAATGCATTTGCTTCCAAAAATGCTTCCTGAATTGGATGTAGTTTATTATCCTTTGCCAATCCTTCAACTGTTTCGATAACAGCACCATCAGCTTCAGGAGCTAAAACCAAACATGAATTCACAGGTCTTCCATTATATATAACAGTACATGCTCCACATTCTCCATTTCCACAGCCTTCTTTTGCCCCTGTTAAATATAATTTTTCTCTTAAAATATCGAGGAGGGTTTCATTTGGTTTTACTTCCACTTCAACATTTTCATTATTTACAGTAAAAGTGATTTTCATTATAATCCCTCCTTTATCATATTCAATTCTCTCAATAATTTAATAGGTAATATTTTAGCCATTCTTTTTCTATATTCTGCAGTACCTCTTGCGTCTGTAATAGGATTCACACTATCCTGAACAATCTGAGCAAATTCCTCCACATTTTTCATTGTTAATTCTTTATCTTTTATAAACTCTTCAGCTTTAAATACTCTCAATGGTGTTGGTGCAACAGAAGCCAATGCAATTCTTATATCTCTCTTTCCCTCCGGGTCAATTATCGTTAATGCCACACCTATTGTTGATAAATCAACTGCTTTTATTCTTCCAACTTTATAATATCTTCCTATACTTTCACCTTCATATGGTATATGTATAGATTTAACTATTTCACCCTTTTCTAACACTGTCTTTCCAGGCCCGGTAAAGAAATCTTTTATCTTAACTTTTCTTTCTCCGTTTAATGAAACTAATGTCAATTCGGCATCATATGTAAGTAAAGCTGGGGCTGTATCTGAAGCTGGCGAAGCATTACAAATATTTCCAACTACAGTTCCTCTATTACGGGTTTGATATCCACCGACAACCCTGATTCCCTGATACAATGTTGGATAATACTCTTTAATATAACTGAATTCTTCAATTAATACATTAAGCTTTAATCCAGCACCAAAAGTTAATCCCGCATCTTTTGAAAAATCTACATGAAATAGTTCATCAATTCCCTTTAAATCAACTACTAATTTTGGTTTAATTCTTCCTGCTCTCATTTTCACAATTAAGTCAGTTCCACCCAGGATAGGATAAACATCTTCTTTATTTAGTATTTCCAGGGCTTCGTCTAGTGTTTTGGGTTTCACATAGTCATAACTAAACGTTATCATTTCTTTCCCCCCTTTAGAAAAATAAAATAAAAAACTTTTGCAGTTTTTTGTTTTTAATGTATTTATATTTAGTATTATATACTCATTATCGAAATATTACAAGTAATATATCAGAAAGATATACTTAAATAATTTTACATATCTACTTATAATGCGAGTTAATCAGTTGTAATAACATATTAAAAAATTTTCTATTACTCATTTCTAAAATACTGAAATAATCTTTATTTTATATATATCACACAAAATAAAAAGCCCTTGATTTATTTAAATCAAGGGCTGATAAATAAATTTTATATTAATTTTTTATGTGACTTCTAACTCTTCTATAAATTTAAAATCAACAGGAACAACTTGAGAAACACCATGTCTCATTGTTATTCCATGAAAAATCTCACCTATTTCCATCATCAATTTATTGTGCGTTATTATTATAAATTGCGTTTTTTGAGCATGATTTTTTATCAGCTTTGCAAGTTTCCCTGCATTTATATCATCAAGAGGCGCATCTATTTCATCCAATAAATAAAAAGGACTCGGATTAACATTCATTAGAGCAAATAAAAATGCAGAAGTTATTAAAGCTTTCTCTCCCCCAGAGAATAATTGTAATTTTTGAAAATTTCTACCGGGTTTCTTTACAGATATTTCAACTCCTTTTTCAAATGCTTTACCTTCTCCAACCATTTTTAACACTCCATCTCCGCCAACAAACAATTCTTTTATAAATTGCCCAAATTTTTCATTAACAAGATTGAATGTATTTAAATATTTTTCTTCAGCTTCATTATCTATCTTTTCTATACCTTCTTTTAGAGATTTTATTGATTGTAAGATATCTTCTTTTTGTTTTCGTCTATCGTCTAATTCACTTTTTACCATTTCGTATTCATCTAAAACTCCCAAATCAACACTACCTATATGTTTCAATGCTTTTTTTATGTCTTCTATTCTTCTTTCAAGAGCTAATATTTCCATTTCAGATAATTCTTCATATATAAAATCAGACAATTCTATACCAACATTTTTAGCCTTTTCTATTAAAAAGTCTTTTTCATGTTTTAAATTTTGTATTTCCAAATCCAGATCATGGGATATATTTTTTAATTCATCAATCTTATCTTTTAATTCATTTTTTTTGTGCTCATATTTTTCAAGTTCGCTAAATTTTTCAGTTTTTCCTTCTCTACTCATTTTCAACATTTTAAATGCATTTTCTATTTCGTTATTCATGGATTTTATTTCTTTTTCATACTCCACTAAATCGCTTTTTTTCCTGTTTATCTGCGTTTTTAATTCGTTTAATAGATTATTTATCTCTTCTATTGTATTATTTATTGTATTTATCTCATTTTTTATTTTTGTTTTTTCAGAGGAATATTCGAATATTTTTGTTTCTATTGAGTTTTTGTATAGATTCAATTCATCTAATTTTGCTATTTTTAACCGCAGTTCCTCATGCGTTGTGTGATTTGTTTTCTCTATTTCAGATATTTTTTTTTCTAAATAATTTATTTTTTCTGTGTTTTCTAAAATCATATTATCAATATCAACTAATTCTTCTTTTATTTCTTCTTTTCGTATTTCATAAGAATCTATCCTACTTATAATCTCATTATATCTTTTTCTGGCAGATTCGTAATTGTTTTTAAATTCTTTATATGAATTCGCTCCATTTAATCTATTATATTTTATTTCATTCAGTTTATCCTCCAGTTTTTTTAATTCTAAGGAATTCTTTTTATATTCGTATTCTACTTTTTTTAATTCTTCTTCTTTTACCTTTATCTCCTCTTCAATTTCTTTTAAATTTTCTTTTAAATCCTGTAATTCTCTTTTTCTTGACAATAATAACGTTGAATTATTTCCTTTTGATTTACCACCTGTTATCGCTCCTGATGTATTTATTATTTCTCCATCAATAGTGGCTATAGTCAAAGAAATATTTTTATAATTGTTTTTAATGTTTAAAGCGGTATTTAGCGCATCGACTACAACGGCATTACCAAATATATATTGTATTGCTTTTTCATAATCTTTTTTATAATTTATTAAATCTATAATATATCCATAAAATCCTGGCTCATTGCTTAATTCTTTATATTTTTTTATCCTTGGATTGATTAAGTCAAGAGGAATAAATGTGATCCTCCCAGCTTGTTCCGCTTTTAAATAATTTATATATGTTGATACATATCTTGAATTTTTTACAACTACATTTTGCAATCTATACCCTGCAACCATCATCACTGCTGTTTCAAGTTCTTCAGGAACTTCTATCAAATTTAAAACAACATCTATTAAATTTTCCTCTTTATGAAATGCTTCAAATAATTTTTTTATAGCAAAAGAAAATCCTTCATATTCTGTAATTTGAAATGACAGATTTTGTATTTTTCTCTCTGTTATATCTTTATCATGTTTTAGCTTTTTCAAATAATTATATATATTAGTTAATTTAGTATGTAATTCTTCCACTACTGTATTTTTTTCATATATTTCTGCATTTAATTTTTCCTCTTTTTTTGTTATTGTTTTTAATTCTGTTTCAATCCTTTTTAAATTTTTTTCGAGCTTTTCTATAGTTTTTTCAAGATTATCTTTTTCTACATTTAAGAAATTTAATCTCTCTTCTTTATCAGCCAGTTCATTAATTAATTTATTTTTTTTACTTTCAAGATTTTTTAATTCATTATTTGTCTTTTTTATATTTTCTTTTAACTCTGTCAATTTATTCATTTCTTCTGAAATAGAACTCTCTATTTTTCTTTTTTCTTCTTCTATTGTTTTAATCTCTTTTATATACGTTTCAATCTCACTTTCATATTTCCCAAGCAAATCATTTATTTCTCCATATCTTTTTTTGTTTTTTTGCAAATCTTCTTCAAATCTTTTTCTTTCCCAATCCTTTTCAACAATTTTAGAATTTAAATCATTAATCTCTTTCTCAAGATGTAATTTCATTTCTTCATATGATTTTAATCTCTGTCTGAAATTTTCGATCTTTTCTCCATATATTGATAATTGCTCTTCCTTTTCCTCAATTTCTTTTCTCAACTCTTTATATAATCTCTCCACTTCAAAGCTTTCAGAAAGATACTCTTTTATTTTCAACCTGTTATTTTTTATTTTATCTTCTATATCTTTCATTTTTTTGTCTATAGATAGACTTTTCGCTCCATAGTATTTTGTTCCTATAACCTTTAATTCATTATTATATTCTACATGCTTTTTTGCTCTTGAAGCTCTGTTGGACAACGATCTAACTCTTTTTTCAACTTCATATAAAACATCATTTAGTCTTTCTAAATTTTCTTTTGTTTGATTTAACATTTTCAATGCAATTTCTTTCTTATCCAGATATATTTTTATTCCAGCTGCATCCTCTATTATAGTTCTTAATTGATCTGAAGAAGCTGAAACTAATTCTCTAACCTGATCTTGAGATATAATCGAATAAAAAGATTTTCCCACACCTGATCCACCAATAACATCAAAAATATCTTTTAATCTGGCATTTCTATTATCTATTTTATATTGAGTTTTCCCGTCTATTGTTAGTATTTTACCTATTGTTCTGATTTTTCCCTTTATATCTTTTATTTTTATAAAAACCTCTGCTTTTTTTGATGGTGGATATTTTTCTGATCCTCCAAATATAACATCGTATTTTTCCGAAATCCTTATCTGTTTAGAAGAATGTTCTCCAAGAAGCCATCTTAAAGCATCAACTATGTTGGATTTTCCTGAACCATTTGGTCCAACTACGCTAACAATATTTGCATTTAGATTTAATATTGTATTTTTTGCAAAACTTTTAAAACCCTTAATGCGCATTTCTAATAAATTCAAAACTAAAACCCCCTTATTCTTTTATATTATATCATATTTTAGACACTGGAATTTCATATTTTTATTTTAAAATAATAATAGAATGTTCAGAAAGTATATCTATAAATAATAGAAAATATTAAACTTTGGAGGGATATATATGGATAGATTGGAATTTTTCACAATTACAGGAGAAGATGGCAATGAATATAATTTTATGTTTGTGGAAGAATTAAATATTGAAGGCAAAAAATACTGGATCTGCTATGAAGCTTTTAGAGAAGAAGATAGTGAAGACATTATCCTGGGAGATACTGTAGCTTTTAAGGTTAATGAAAATAATGGCGAGTTGTTTTTAGATGCTGTTGAAGATGATGATGAACTGGAAAAGGTTGAAGAAGAATGGAAAAAAATCATGGACAGCGTTGATATTGATGAAAATGAAGACTTTATTATGCTTGATGATGAGTAATTATTAAAATTTTCAAAAAAGTTTTGGGGGTGATGGATTTCAAAAATAAATTATTCGATATCGCATATTTAATTCGTACTTTTGATGAGCCAATTTTTAAAAAAAATATCGAATTATACAAAAAAAATAATATTATACCTCAGTTAACCTGCATATTGACTTCTGATGATGCTGGAAGTATTTCTTACGCAAAAGGAATTAAGAATATCTGTAAAAAATACAATATAAATTTTGTTCTTGATAATGTTTCGAGCAAATTAGAATTGGAGAAAAAAATTATGTATTATAATAATGACAATAATACTCACGGTATTATTGTCATGTATCCCACTCCATTTAATATAAAAGATACCTATTTTATGAATTTAGTGTCCATCGAAAAAGATGTTGAGGGATTAAATCACGAATATATGGGGTATCTGGTTCAACATGAATTTTATAGTGACAATGAGAATTTAAGAAAATTGGTTATACCTCCTACTGCGAAAGGAATATTATATGTATTAAAAAGAAATTATTTGGTTTATGAAAATTATTTTAAAATTAACGGAATATACCCAGATAATTTATTTGAAAATCCGTTCAAATTAGAAGGTAAAAAAATTGTAGTTATTAATGATTCTCTTGCTGTTGGAAGGTCTCTTGCTTTGATGATGTTAAATGAAAACGCAAGTGTTAGAGTTTGTCAAAAATATACAGATTATGAGGATATTATGAAATTTGTTTCTATTTCTGATATAATTATTTCTGCTGTTCCTTCAGAAAAATTTAGAATACCAACAAAATATATACCAGGAAATTCTATTGTTTTTGATATAGCTTTCGAAGGAAATTTTGAATATCCTGATGTGTTCGATAAAGTTTTTAAAATTTCTCCAAAATGGAATTTAGTAAAAAAAGGAAATAGAATAAATGATATGACATTGCACAGACTAATTTCTAACCTTTTTTATCTTGTGAACAGAAAATTGCCAGAAAATGATTTAAGAGAGTTAAAGAATTTTGAAAAAAAATATTCAAAAGGCGGGGATTTAAGTTGAAGAAAAGTATTCTTATTATATTAATTACTGCAATTTCTTTAATAACTTATGGTTTTAATTTTTCGTTACGAATGGACAATAATATGAATAATATAAAATCATTTCAAGGTTTTACTTTTAAAGTTACACATGATTTTAAAGGTTTTAATTTTTTAGGAGAATTAAATGCTTATAATGATGACAAATACAATTTAAGCGGGTTAGAAAATGCTTTTTATGAAGGCTATTATTTCTATATGAAAAATGGTGGAGTTTCTATTGATTTTGACAATTATAAATTAAGATTTGGACGATTGCAACATTATGATATTGTAGATTCACCATATTCATTGTACATTTCCTCTAAAGGATTATCATCTGTTATTATAGATTTCAATTATGAAGATGAATCGTTTTTTTATGAAACAAGATATATTGAATTAAACAGGCAGTCTCAACTGGGTTATAAAGATAGAGGAGCAAATTTTAAAACGTACGGAATAAAATTTGGGAACTTTAGATTTGCATATGAAGAATCAGCCGTTTATGTAAATACAGCATTTGATATAGAATATTTTTTAAATGTAATACCAAACTTTTTTGTTCAATATGTAAATATATCTTCTGGAAAACCATGGTATCATGGATATAACGCAAATTCAATAATAGGGTTTATGTTAGACTATAAAAATGAAAACCTTTATTATTATGGTCAAATTTTGGTTGATGATATAAATGCAAATAGAATTTTAGATCCAGAGGCTTACCAAAATCCGGATAAAATCGCATGGAGTTTTGGAGGTAAAATAAAAACAAAGTATGGTGCATTTGGATTATACAGTGCAGGATCTACCAAATATACCTTTCAACCGTCTGGAAATGGAACAAATAAATATTATGGATATACATATTATCCTGATGTTGATATTAATGGGAAAACAATACCTAATGAAGAGAATTATATAGGATATTATAATGGTGAAAACAATATAGCGTTTATGGCGACATATGAAAATAAAATTCAAAATATGAATATAAATGGAAGTTTTGAATATGTTATTTCTGGAAGTAAATCACCGGCAAATCCATGGGGAGAATATACAACATGGACAGAAGGAGGTCAGGGAACAAAATTTTTAGATGATAAAATATTAGAGCATAAATATGATTTTAATTTAAAAGTTGATTATCCTTTTTATGGATTAAAAATATTTAATAGTATGAATTTGAGATATACGAAAAACAAATTAGAACTTGTGGATACCTCAGAAAGCGACAATTATGATATGAAAATGTTTAAACCATCAAATAAGGATGAATTTTATTATAACTTTAATATTGGGGCGGAATATAGATTTTAAGTATATAGGTGAAAATAATGAAAGACATTAGATGGATTCAAAGATTTAAAAATTTTAAAAAAGTTTTGAATCAATTAAGTAATGCAGTTAAGCTTTCAAAAGAAAGAGAGCTTTCTATATTGGAAAAGCAAGGATTAATTCAAAGTTTTGAATATACACATGAATTAGCCTGGAAAATATTGAAAGATTTTTTTGAGAATAAAGGAAACTTTAATATATATGGTTCAAGAGATGCGATAAGAGAAGTTTTTAAAAATGGGATTATAATTAATGGAGATATATGGATGAAAATGATATTAAGTAGAAATTTGACGAGCCATACTTATGACGAAAGTACAGCAGATGAAATAGTTGATTTAATTATTAATCTTTATTATGATGAATTTAAAAAATTAATTCAAAAATTAGAAAGTTTAAAAAGGAATGAGGATTAATGAAATTTGGAATAAAAGAAAAGCTCTGGAAAGATCTTATTAAAATATTTTCTAACAACAAAAAAATAAAAAAGGTTGTTTTATTTGGCTCAAGAGCAAAGGAAATTTTTAAAAATGGTTCGGATATAGATATAGCACTATATGGAGAAGATCTAAACATAAATGATATTATCTCAATTCAGGTTGAAATTGAAAAACTTGAAATTCCATATGGAATAGATTTAATAATTTATAATAAAATAGATAGCAAAGAACTAAAAGAGCATATAGATAGTGTTGGTAAGATTTTATATAAAAGAGATTGATTAAATTTTCATAAGTAAAATATGGCCATGAACCACGGCCATATTTTATAATTATTCTTTATTTAATTTTGCAAAATACAGAAGTTCTGCTTCTATAAATCCATCTAAATCACCATCTAATACAGCATCAGCGTTTGATGTTTCGTAATTTGTTCTATGATCCTTAACCATTTTATAAGGATACAACACATAAGATCTTATTTGATTTCCCCATGATATATCCTTCATATCACCCATTAACTTTAATTTTTCTTCCATTTTCTTTTTCATTTCAAGTTCAAAAAGTCTGGCTTTTAAAATTTGCAAGGCTGTTGCTTTATTCTGATGTTGAGATCGCTCATTTTGACAGGCAACCACAATACCTGTAGGTAAATGAGTTATTCTAACAGCAGAGTCTGTTTTATTAACATGTTGTCCTCCTGCACCTCCAGCTCTATAAGTATCTATTTTTAAATCATCTGGTCTTATTTCTATATCAATATCTTCATCTAATTCTGGAGTTACTGAAACGGATGCAAAGGAAGTGTGTCTCCTATTTGCAGCATCAAAAGGAGAAACTCTAACTAATCTATGAACTCCTGATTCGTATTTTAATTTTCCATAAACAAAGGATCCATTTATCTTTATTGTAACACTTTTTATTCCGGCTTCATCACCAGGCAAATAATCTATTATCTCTATTTTATATGAATTCTTTTCTGCCCATCTTGTATACATTCTAAGTAACATATCTGCCCAATCATGTGATTCTGTCCCTCCTGCTCCTGGATGAATCGTTAAAAATACATTATTTGAGTCATATTTTCCAGATAATAACATTGCCAGTTCAAAACTTTTTACCTTTGTTTCTATTTCTTTAAGTATTTCAAGAGCCTGTTCATCCATTGAAGGGTCTTCCTCACTAAATTCTATAGCAACCTGAAGATCTTCAAATAAAGATTGGAGATTTTCAAATTCTTCTCTTTCATTCTTTAAGTGTTGTAATTCTCTCGATATTTTTTCTGCACGTCTTTGATCATTCCAGAAATCCGGATCTGTCATATTTTTTTCCAACTCATTTATTCTCGAATTTGTTTTATTTATATCAAAAAGATTCTGAAGATTTTTAAATTTCTCATGTAATTCATCAATTTTTACCTTAACTTCATAATCAAGCATTTTTTCACCTCTTTATTCTAATTCTCTTATGAGTTTTCTTTTTCTCTTTTCTTTTTTCTGCTCTATTTATTACACTTGTATCATTATGAACAAAATTCAATTGATGTATCTTCTTTTTTGTTTCCTCCTCTTCTTTTGATGTATCCACTTTTATTATTCTTAACAAGTAAGAAACAGTGTCATCATATATATTACTTATTAATTCTTCAAATAGAATATATGATTCCTTTTTAAATTCCATTGCCGGATCTTTTTGCCCATAGGCTCTTAAACTAACGGCCTCTTTTAAATGCTCTGTTGCTTCAAGATGTTTCCTCCATCTTTCATCAATTATTCTGAGCATTATAAATTTAGCTATTCTCTGGAACTCATCTCCAAAATCATTCTTTTTTGAACGATATTTATCCCATAATATTTTAAATACCTTATCCTTACATTCTTCAATACTGTCATATTCTACCTTTTCAACTACACCAAACATCTGCAATTTTTTCATTAATTCTTCTTTATCCACAAATTCCTCTTCATTTATGGAAGATTCAACAAGTCTATCGACAACATCCTCAAATATTTCCTTTAAATGTTCATCATAATCTTCCTGTCCTAATATCCAATCCCTATGAGAATATATTGATGATCTTTGATAATCCATAATAGAATCGAGTTCAAAAAGTCTTTTTCTTATAGAAAAATGTATTCCTTCTACTCTTTTCTGCGCATCTCTTATTATTTTACTCAGCAACGAATGTTCAATAGGTTGTCCATCTTCAATTTTTAAAGTATTCATTATATTTTTTAATTTATCGCCACCAAATAATCTTAATAAATCATCCTCAAAAGAAAGGAAAAATCTTGATTCGCCTGGATCTCCCTGCCTTCCAGAACGACCTATCAACTGATTGTCAATTCTCCTACTTTCATGTCTTTCAGTCCCTAATACATATAATCCACCTAATTCTACAACACCTTCACCTAATTTAATATCAGTTCCTCTACCTGCCATATTTGTGGCTATTGTTATCATACCTTTTTGTCCTGCTTGAGCAATAATTTCAGCTTCTTTTTCATGATATTTTGCATTTAATACATTATGAGGAATTCCTTCTTTTTTTAACATATGACTCAACAATTCACTTGTTTCTATAGAAGTTGTACCAACCAGCATTGGTTGCCCTTTTTTATGCCTATCCCTTATTTCTTTTACTACAGCATTCCACTTTTCCTTTTGTGTTTTATATATTAAATCATTTTTATCTTTTCTTATTACCGGCTTATTTGTTGGTATTACAACAACCTCACAATTGTAAATTTGTTTGAATTCATCTTCTTCAGTTTTTGCAGTACCTGTCATACCAGCTAATTTCTCATACATTCTAAAATAATTTTGAAATGTTATCGTTGCATATGTTAATGATTCTTCTTTGACTTTAACTCCTTCTTTGGCTTCAATTGCCTGATGCAATCCTTCAGAATATCTTCTTCCCTGCATCAATCTTCCAGTAAATTCATCAACTATTATAATCTCGCCATTTTGAATAATATAATCTTTATCTCTTTTAAAATAGTGTAAGGCTTTTAATGCATTTAATGTATGAAATAAGAAATGTATATTTTTAGGATCATATAAATTTTCTATTCCAAGCATCTTTTCCAATCTTGCTATACCATCATCAGTTAAAATTACAGCCTTACTTTTTTCATCCAGCGTAAAATCTTCATCTTTTCTTAATTTTCTTGCTATTGATGCAAATTTAGTATAAAGATGTGATGGAGTATCTGATGGCCCGGATATTATCAATGGTGTTCTTGCTTCATCTATTAATATGCTATCTGCTTCATCAACTATTACATAATGATGACCTCTTTGAACCTTATCTTTTAAATCATATACAAGGTTATCTCTTAAATAATCAAATCCAAATTCATTTGCTGTTCCATAAGTAACATCGCATTGATATGCTTTTTTTCTATCTTCGTTTTCCATTCCAGCTTGAATAAACCCGACACTTAAACCTAAAAATTTATATACTGGTCCCATCCATTGTGCATCCCTTTTTGCCAGATAATCATTATGTGTTGCAAGATGTACACCTTTTCCACTCAACGCATTTAAATATACCGGTAATGTCGCAACCAATGTTTTACCTTCACCTGTTTTCATTTCTGCTATATTACCTTCGTGTAATGCAATACCTCCCATTAATTGAACATCAAAATGCCTCATTTTTAAAACTCTTTTAGATGTTTCTCTTACTACAGCAAAGGCTTCTACCAATAAATCATCAACAGTTTCTCCATTTTTCAATCTTTCTTTAAATTCATCTGTTTTATTTTTTAATTCTTCATCCGTTAGTTTTTCCAGGGTATCTTCCAATAAATTGATTTTTTCTACAATCTTTTTATATTTATTCAAAACCCTTTTGTTTTTATCGAAAATCTTTGCTAATATACTCATATAAACACCTACCTTAATATTATTTTTTCTATAAATCTATTATTATCTGATGCATTAATTATTATAAATTCCCCCGGCACAGAATTTCCTATAAATTCTTCAAAAAACGCATTTATATTTGAATACCATATATACAAAATATTGTCCGGAATATCATTTGAATCGAAAATTCTTAAATTTGAAAACTTTTTTGAACTAACTATTAAATATTTCATCAAAGACGGAGCTATTGAAGATATTATCATACTATTTTTGTTTACATATAAATATACAGCAGAACCAATATTTTTATAATAAATAGAATAATAAAAATAGTTCCCAAGAGTTTTTCTTTCTATTCCCCATTTTTTCATTTTATCTTCTATTTTGTCAAGAAACACTTCTCCAGGAATAATTACAGAAATACCATCACCTTTTCTGGAAAAATATTCACTCAAATATATATTCCCCTCATATTTGATCGATTTTAAAATATACATTAATGAGTTACGAGAATATTCGTCTATAGGCGAAAATATCTTTGAAGTAATATTATAAACCTCCGATATCGCATTTAAATTCAGGTAAATTAATGAATCTCCAAAAATTTTATAATTTTTATCAAATCTTGATACGCTTATTATTTTTAATGAACTCTCTACATCAAAAATAATTTCTTTATTATAATAATTTATTTTTACATTTCCAGAAATATTATCAGAATATTTTGACATATATAATTTCTGGAATGGTTCAACTAAATAATTAAACTTCTGATTTTTAAATGATATATAAATATTATCTTTTATGTTCGATTTTATTAAATTAAAATCATCCAACAACTCAAATATCTTCTCTAAAGATATATAATCATTATAAAATATAGTATGTCCCCCTATAAAATAGACTTTTAAATTGAGCTCTTTTATTAAATATTCACCTGTCTGTTTAATATATTCTACCTCATAACTAAAAAGATTTTTTATCAAATTAATTAACTTTTCCCGATTATTGTAATCAGTTATTATATAACCATTAAACTTTTTAAGAAATTTTATTATATCCTGAACAGGATTTATCCAGAAAAAATCTTCAATATTGTATGATTTCTTTGAAATTATGAGAAAATTAGAAGAAATCAATTGATTTATATCTCCCTTTTCATCATTACCCAGATTTTTTGATAAATAATCATACAGTGATTCCTGACCAGCTCCTTCTTTTGAATATAAATATCTAAAAAATGATATATTGTTGAATAATTTATAATAAAATGCTTTAGGATTATTAAAATATATGTATAAATCAAAATTATCCAGTATCTTATAAGAATAAATTAATATCTGAATCAACAGGAAAAATATTAACAATATTTTTTTCATTAAATCACCTCATTTTCTGATATAATAAATTATATCAGAAAAAGTTTTTTAAAATATTTTTTTATTAAAAATATTTTTACAATTAAGGTGATAATATGGATAATACAACTATGGAAAAATTAAAAAAATATAAAAAGCATATTATGAATTCAAAATTTGACATAGGTTTTTTCTTTTTAATAGAAAATTTAAGCAAATTTATAGATTTAATAGATATTGATATATATATATCGGAAAACCCAGCATTTGTACCAGAAAACATATATAAAATAATCAATTTATCAGGAAAATTTAAAATGCTAAATTTAAGAAACATATTCATAACACACAGCCCTAAAAATCAAAAGGTTTGTTTCAGCTACAAAGACAAAAATATAATTTTTAATAATGATTTATTAATCAAAACAGAGAGCGATATCCTTCACTATATTATCCTAAATGCTTCGCAGTTCATATCACTTGAAATTATACATATTTTATTAAAAAGCAGTGCATTATCTTATATAATGTTAAACTCAAAAGAATTCTTAGAAGAAGCTACCAAAAAAGACACCGATATCAATAAATTAATTTATATATATTTAACTGTTATCACAATGAATTTTGGTGGTAATTTTAATAGAGCTATTTTATTTCAAAAAAAAGACGATACTTATGTGGTTTTAAGAGCACTTGGAAGCGCTGATGAAAAAGAAGCTCACCTAATTTGGGAACAACTGGAGAAAAACAATTATAGCTTTAAAGATATAATAAAAAATTTTAAACAAAAAGCATATTTTTCTTCATTGGAAAAAAGAATTAAAAATTTTAAATTAAGTAAATATACTATATTTAAATATAAATTATTTAAAGAATTTTTAGATTATGATACTGCAACAACTATACCTGCATCGGCGCTTCCAAAAAAATTAGTAAAAGAATTAGATATAATAGGAGAATGCGCCATTTGTTCTTTAAAGAGTGAAAATAAAGATTTTGGTTTTATATTGGTTGATAACAGATTTAATCACAAACCAATTTCAAATGAACAATTATATATTTTGGATTATTTTTCCAAACAAACTACTGTATTATGGGAAAATAAATTATTTATTGACACTTTAAAATTTGAAGCACAACAAGATTTTTTAACCGGATTTTATAACAGGAGGAGTTTGGACAAATTTATAGAATCTTTAACTCTATCAGGAAAATCTAAGATTGGTATTGTAATTATAGATATAGATTTTTTTAAAGAAATAAATGATACACATGGACATGATAAAGGTGATGAAATCATTAAAACATTATCAGAAATAATTTTTAAAAATATAAGAAGCGAAGACAAAGCTTTCAGATTTGGAGGGGATGAATTTCTATTAATTTTAGATGATATTGATGAAATAAATCTTTTTAGAATTATCAGAAGAATAAATATCGAATTTAGAGAAAAAACAGGAGCTTCTTTTTCCAGTGGAGGAATTGTATGTAAAAATAGTCAAAAAATTTATAAATGCATTAAAATTGCTGACAAATTATTATATAATGTAAAAAGAACTTCAAAAGGTCAAATTAAAATCAAGTAGCTCAAAAGAGCTACTTGATTTTATTTTTTATAAGTATCTCTATAAGCTCTTCGAAAGACATTCCATATGAATATGCTGATTGAGGCAAATCACTTAATTTTGTAAGACCAGGTATAGTATTTACTTCAAGAATATAATAATTTTCACCTTTCACTATTGCATCAATCCTTGCAAAATCCTTTAATTTCATTAACCTGAATATTTTTTGAAAATCTTTTTTTATTTTTTTTTCCAATTCAAATGGTATTTTTGCAGGAATTTCAAATTCGGTCATACCTTCTGTATATTTAGCCTCATAATCGTAAAATTCTTTTTTTGGCTTTATTTCAAGTATTGGTAATACTATAACTTCTTTATTTTTTTCTATTATACTAACAGATATTTCTTTTCCTTTTATAAATTCCTGAATCAACATTTCTTTATATTCCTGTAATTCATGTTCAAGAAATTTTTTATATTCTTTATAATTGTGACAAACATGTATGCCCAAGCTGGATCCGCTTCTTCTTGGTTTTATAATCAAAGGAAAATCAAAAGGCGGTTTAATAAATTTCTTCGTTGATATATAAGCCGGAACAGAAAAATCCTTCTCAATAAATCGCATAAAAGATAATTTATCAAATGTATTTTCAGAAACTTTTGAATTGGAACCTATAAATTTAACCTTTAATTCCTCTAATATCTTTTGCAATGTTCCATCTTCGCCTTCATAACCATGAACCACATTAAATACAAGATCTATGTATTTATATTCTCTTAAAAATTTATCAAAATCATATTTTAAATCATATTTTGATACCATATATCCCAGATTTTTTAACGCTTTTTCAACATTTTTAGCGCTTAATATTGAAATTTCTCTTTCATTTGAATTACCGCCATATATTAATCCTATATTATAATTCATTCAACTCACTCTCTTTAAAAAATTTCTTTTCATCAGGACAATATAACATTTCCTCTTTGTTTTTTTTCTTATAAAACAAAGGGCCATTACATGAAGGACATCTATAATCTGAAGGTTCGTCCCAGAACATTTCACCACATTCAGAACATTTGAAATATATTTTCCCCTTTTTACTCTTTAATTTATGAACTTTACTACCACATTTTGGACATTTGCCCCTGGCGGGCAATGGAGCTGTATATTTACAATCTGGATAATTTGAGCAGGCTATAAATTTACCAAAACGTCCACTTTTTATTATCAGGTCTCCACCACATTCAGGACATTTATCACCCGTTTTTTCTTCTTTTCCTTTTTCAGGAAGAATATTATCCTCGGATAAATATACATTATTATCAATAGTTACGCCCAATACACCTTTAGGAAGGCCTTTATTTTCACCACATTCTGGACATTTTAAAAATAAACCATATCTTCCAAATTGAAGTTCCATTTCCACATTACACTTAGAACATTTTATATTGGATTTATAATAAAAATCTAGAGATTTTTCTTTCATTTTCTGTTCTGTTGTATTTAAAAATTTTTCAAAATCCTTATAAAATTCGCTTAAAATACTTTTCCAGTTTGTTTCTCCAATTTCAATTTTATCTAATTTTTCTTCCATATGTGCTGTGAATTTAACATCAACAATATCAGGAAAATTTTTTTCAAGCAAATCTGAAACTATAAACCCAACAAGCGTGGGTATCAAATTACTTTTTTCCTTTACTACATATTTTCTATTTAACAGTGTCGTTATTATAGTAGCATAAGTTGAAGGTCTTCCTATTCCTTTTGATTCCATTTCTTTCACTAAAGATGCCTCTGTATACCTTGATGGGGGTTTTGTTTCATCTTTTTCTGTTTTCAATTCTATATTTTTTAATTCTCCGCTTTTAGGTAATTCGTATTCTTTTTCACCTGTAGAAGAAGACCAGAATTTTTCAAATCCATCGAATTTTCTTTTCCTTCCTATAACTTCAAAAGTATATTTTTTCGATGCATCCATAATAGTATATATCTTTTCTGTATATACCGATTGAGCTGATTGCGAAGCTATAAACCTATTCCATATTAGTGTATATAATTTTAAATTATCACCGGAAATTAACTTTTTCGCTTTTGCAGGATCTATATAAACATCTGTTGGTCTTATCGCTTCATGTGCATCTTGAATCTTTTTCTTTGATTTTTTCACCTTAAAATGCCCCGTATATTCTTTGCCATAATTCTCGTTTAAATAATTAAAAGCTTTTTTTTGTGCTTCTTCCGATATTCTAGTTGAATCTGTACGCATGTATGTAATAAATGCAAGTGGTCCATCAGCAGTTTCTATACCTTCATATAACTTCTGAGCTATTTGCATGGTTTTTTTCGAAGACCATCCAAATTTTGATATAGCACTTTGTTGTAACGTACTGGTTATAAATGGTTGCGGAGGATTTCTTTTTGCTTCTTTTTCTTCAACCTTTTCTATATAAAAGTTTGTTTCTTTTAGGTCTTTTAATATTTCATATTTTTTCTTCTCATTAATACTTTCTTTTTTATATTTTTTCCCATTTATCTTCACTAATGGTATATCCTGATCCATATATTTCAAAAAAATTTTATAAAACTCTTTTGGTTTAAATTTAAATATTGCCCTTTCTCTATCAACCAGAATTTTTAGTGCAGCAGATTGAACCCTTCCAGCACTTGTGTTATAATCTTTCAAAATCCTCCATAATATAGGACTTATTTTATACCCAACTATTCTATCAAGTATCCTTCTGGCCAATTGTGCACCGACCTTTTTATCATCTATCTTTTTTGGAGATTTTATTGCTTCCAATATAGTATCTTTTGTAATCTCAGAAAAAACTATTCTATTTTCTTCATCTTCATCTAATCCCAATAAATAACTTAAATGCCAGGCTATAGCTTCACCTTCTCTATCCATATCCGGTGCAAGATACACTTTTTTCCCTTTTGTTACTTTTTTCAACTCTGCTACAACCTTTTCCTTACCTGGCATCAATTCAAATTCTGGTTCGAAATCTTTTTCTATATCAACTCCAAATTTCTTTTGTGGAAGATCTCTTATATGTCCTTTTGAAGCTACAACCTTATAATCGGATCCAAGATATTTTTCTATGGTTTTTGCTTTCGCAGGAGATTCAACTATAACAACATTTTTTATCTTTTTTGGCATTATTTTTCCTCCATATTCGTAATTTTAATTTTTCTTCCCAGGTTTTTATGATATTCAGTCCAATGTTCATTATTAGACTCCTCAATATGACTTCTAACCTGCTCAATTTTTGAACTTAAATTATCTGCAAAATGCAAAATAAATGCTTCCAGTGTTTTTGGAACAATTGGACTACCCCATTCCAATTCTCCATGATGAGATGCTATCATATGAA
This sequence comes from Marinitoga sp. 1154, assembly GCF_013363285.1. Lineage (NCBI taxonomy): Bacteria > Thermotogati > Thermotogota > Thermotogae > Petrotogales > Petrotogaceae > Marinitoga > Marinitoga sp. 1154. The sequence continues at coordinate 37,918 of NZ_LBFB01000010.1, forward strand.
GAATCTCATCAAGCATTTTCTTTGGAAATTTATTTATTTTCTTTGCATATTCAGAAACCATATTAATCCCTATTGCTATATGTCCTATTAATTCACCTTCATCTGTTTTTTCAATTCCTGTTGGGGTAATCTTATATTCTCTTGTTTTTCCTATATCATGCAATAGTGCTCCTGCTATAAGTATGTCTTTATTTACAATATTTTTGTAATTTTCTGCTATTGAATTACAGAGTTTAGCAACATCTATAGTATGTTCTAATAATCCATGCTTATATGCATGATGAACATTAACTGCTGCAGGCGCGTATGAAAAATCCTTTTCAAAATTCTTATCTTTAATAAAGATATAAGATAATAATTCTTTTATATGAATATTTTTTATATTATTTATAAAATTAATCAATTCATCCTTTAAATGTTGCACATTTTGAGTAGAAGTTTTTATGAATTTCTCCGAATTTATTTCAGAATCTTTTAAAATATATATACTATAATTTTTCTCCAGATTTAGCTGAAGCCTATTTTCAAAAACTACTATTTTACCTTTTATTCTTATAATATTACCTATATTAATTTTTTCCGAATTTTCTCTTGCATTAAACCAATCAATAGCTCTTAGTCTCCCGGTTTTATCAGTTATTGTAAAAAGCAGAAATTCTTTTCCATCTTTAGTTGTTTGTAGTCTTTTGCTTAAAACTTTACCTTCTATCTCATAAGTTTCATTTGGTTTTAAATCCGATATATATATATCATTTATTAAATCATCAGATAATTGGCCTTTTTCTCTTAATAAATCTCCAAGATTCATACCACCATTTTTCATATTATTCCTCCTCTATATAAATGCGTGGAACCCTTTTAGTTATTTTTGACGTTATATCATAATTTATTGTTCCAGCTAATCTTGCTAGATCTTCTGCATATAGAAAACTTTTTTCTTGCTCTCCTATTAATACAACCTCTTCACCCAATTTTACTTTTTCAATCTGTGTAGTTTCAACTACAAACTGATCCATACAAACTCTTCCTATTATATTACATTTTTTTCCTTGAATCAATACATAACCTTTATTCGATAATTGTCTAAAATATCCATCGGCATACCCAACAGGTATAGTTGCTATAGGAATATTCTGTTTTGAAAAATATGTTCTGCCATAACTTACACTTTCATTCTTCTTTAAAATCCCCACTCTTGCAACAACACTTTTCCATTGCAAAACAGGCTTTAATTTTTTTTCTTTTTTTATATCTGATGGTTGAAGACCATATGTTGCTATTCCAGGTCTTACATAATCCAGTGCGTATTCTGGGAAAAATAATGCTCCTGCTGAATTACAAATATGCTTTATAGGGATATCGATATTTGAATTTTCAATATGACTAACAATATTTACAAATTTATCATATTGTTCTTTAACAAAATCGTCCAGATTATCCGCTGTCGCAAAGTGTGAATATATTCCATGAATATTTATATTATATTCCTTTATTAATGTGATTATATCTTCCATTTCTTCTTCGCTTATCCCCATTCTATTCATTCCTGTATTTATATTTATATGAAATTTTATATTTTTTATTTCTTTCCCAAAATAATCTATAAGTTCTTTTAATTGCTTCAAAGAACCTATTGTATAAATATACCCTTCTATATTTTCTTTTATATATTCAGGTGAAACATAATTAAAAACAAGTGTTTCTATATCTATACCGCTTTTTTTTATTTTAATTCCTTCTCCTAAAAAAGCTACCGCAATTAATTTAATTCCCATATCATAAACAACTTTTGATAATTTCACAGCACCATGTCCATAAGCATCTGCCTTTAAAACAGGAATAACAGATGTCTTTACTTTTTCTTTAATCAGCTCTATATTATGAATATAGTTTTTAATATTTATTTCCACAAAAGTTTTTCTATCAAACATGTTTGCACCTCCGGTGTTATACACTTACAGCAATATACACGCTGCTGCGAGCTTTTGGATTAAAAAATTAATTTTTTAATTATCCCACAATTTATATAAAGCTATATAATAATAATGTATAAATATTAAAAAAAAGTTACAAGGAAAATGCCTACATATTTAATATCTAACAAGTGTTATAATTATCCTGGAATATATTTAATTTCATTTTTGAGGAGGTTGATTATGAGAAAAGATTTATATAACTGGAAATATCAAAAAGTAGGTGAAAAGGTTATAGAGAATCTAAAACGCAAAAAACACGATGCTTATCTCGTTGAAAAAAAAGAGGATGTAGTTCCATTATTAAATACCATAATGAAAGAAAATTCTAAAGTTGCTGTTGGAGGAAGTTTAACTTTAAACGAGTGTAATGTTCTTAAATTTCTAAGAAGTGGAAAATTCAATTTTCTGGACAGATATAATGCGTCAAAAGATGAATTAGAAAATATCTATTTTGAAATGTTTAAAGCAGATTACTTTTTATGCAGCGCTAATGCGATTACAGAAGATGGAAAAATTGTACAATTAGATGGGAATGGAACAAGAGTGGCTCCAATGATTTTTGGCCCAAAATATGTAATAATTATAGCAGGAATGAATAAAATAGTTCCAGATTTAGACAGTGCCAATAAGAGAATAGAATACATTTCTCCGATGAATTCAAAAAGATTGAACTTCGATACCCCATGTACATATACGGGAAAATGCGATGATTGTATGTCTCCACAAAGAATTTGTGTTCATAGGGTTATAGTTGAAAGTGGAGTAAGACATCCCGGGAGATTTAAAATCATTCTGGTAAAAGAAGATTTAGGATTATAATTAATATTATAGAAAAGACATTTTAATATATTAAGACTATAATTATTTCGCATACGAAATATTCGTATGCGAAATAATTTTTGATGAGGTGATATTTTGAGTAAATCATATGAAATTATAGTTTTAATCAAAGAATTAAAAGAAGATTTAAAAAAATACGTATCTGAACAATTTAAAGATATTGGTTTAACGTCTTCACAATGGATGTTAATGGGAGTTTTAATGAAAAATGGAAATATGAAAATTACTGATTTGAGTAGAAGACTCGGATTATCAAACAGCACGGTATCCGGAATAATTGACCGTCTAGAAAAACAGGGATATGTGACAAGAAAAAGAGATGAAAAAGATAAAAGAAAAGTTTTTATTGAAATTACAGATAAGTTTAAAAAAACAACCCAAAAAAGTCATATTGACATTCAAAAGAAAGTAGAAGAAAAGCTGAGTAAGATTTCTGACAAAGAAATAAATAAAATTATAGAGGGGCTCAAATTACTAAAAAAGATTTTTCAGGGAGAGTGAGATCATGTTGAAAATAATGAAATATTTAAAACCATATGCACTATTTTTGATAATAGCAATTGTATTGCTATACGTTCAGGCGATTACAAACTTAGCTTTACCTGATTATATGTCTAAAATAGTTAATGTAGGTATTCAACAAAGTGGTGTAGAAGACACCATTCCGAAAGTTATTAGGAGCAGTGAAATGAAAAAATTATTTTTATTTATGACAACAGAAGAAAAAAACAAAATATTGGATAGTTATACATATATAAAAAAAGGAGATAGTAAATACACATATCCTGTTTTAAAAAAGGAAAGCGTATACATTTTAGTAAAAAATCCACAAAAGGATCTGGAAAATATATTTAAAAAAGCTTTTTTAGCTGTAAATGCTATTGAAAAGGGTGAAACAGAAGGTTTAAAAATAAATACTAAAAGCAAATTGGATATATTTAAACTATTAATTTTTGTTCCACAACAGCAAAGATTAGATTTTTCAAATAACATATACAAAAAATTCGAACTAATGGGCGACGAAATGATAAAGCAGTCATTAATCATGGCAATAAAAAATGAGTATGAAAAAGTCGGAATTGATCTTTATACATATCAAAAAAATTATATATTTAAAGCAGGAGTTATTATGCTTTTAATAACATTAATAGGGGCATTATCAGCTATAGCCGTTGGTTTTTTTGCATCAAAGACTGCAGGAGGATTGGCACGGGATTTAAGAGAGAAATTATTTACAAAGGTTGAATACTTTGCAGGTGAAGAATTTGATAAATTCTCAACAGCTTCTTTAATCACAAGAACAACTAATGATATAACCCAGATACAAAATGTCATGGTAATACTAATAAGAATTATGTTTTATGCTCCAATTTTGAGCATAGGAGCAATATTCAAAGCTATAGACAAAAGTCCTTCTTTATCCTGGACAATAGCTTTAGCAGTTATTATATTACTTGGAATTATAGGAAGCATCTTTACACTTGCAGTACCAAAATTTAAATTGATTCAAAAATTGGTGGATAAATTAAATCTTGTATCGAGGGAAAATCTGACAGGTATGATGGTTATCAGGGCATTTAATACAGATAATAGAGAAAAGGAAAGATTCGATGAAATTAACATTGATCTGACAAAAACACAATTATTTGTTGGAAGATTAATGGCATTTTTAATGCCGTCAATGATTTTTGTGATGAATGGGGTCGTGTTATTGATAATGTGGTTTGGAGCTCACCAGATTAATCAATTTAATTTACAGGTTGGAGATATGATGGCATTTATGCAATATGCAATACAGGTTATATTTTCATTTTTAATGATGTCAATGATTTTTATATTTTTGCCAAGAGCTTCGGTTTCAGCAAATCGTGTGGCAGAAGTATTGAATACAAAACCAACTATAACAGATCCAAAAAATCCAAAAACATTAACGGAAAATATTAAAGGTATCGTAGAATTTAAAAATGTATATTTTAAATATCCCGGTGGAGATTATGCTTTAAAAAATATTAATTTTAAAGCACTTCCAGGAAGAACTACCGCAATTATTGGCTCAACTGGTTCCGGAAAATCCACATTGGTAAATTTAATACCTAGATTTTATGATGTTGATAAAGGGCAGATTTTAATAGATGGAATAGATGTAAGAGAATTAACACAGAATGAATTAAGAAAATATATAGGCTATGTACCTCAAAATACAACGCTATTTAGTGGAACTATTGAATCAAACATAAAATATGGAAATGAAAATTTGACAGATGAAGAAATGGAAAAAGTTGCAGATGTATCAGAGTCTCTAGAGTTTATTAATAAGCTACCAAAACGATTTAAAGAAGAAGTTTCTCAAGAAGGTAAGAATTTTTCTGGTGGTCAAAAACAACGATTATCAATAGCACGTGCTTTAGCTAAAAAACCGTATATATATATTTTTGATGATAGTTTTTCAGCACTTGATTTCAAAACAGATTTATCTATTAGAAAAAAACTAAAATCATATACCAAAAATAGCACAGTAATAATAGTAGCCCAAAGAATTTCAACCATTATCAATGCAGATCAAATTATAGTTCTCGATGAAGGTGAAATCGTTGGTATAGGAACACATAAAGAACTTATGAAAACCTGTGATGTATATAGAGAAATAGCATATTCTCAGTTATCCGAGGAGGAATTGGCATGAGTAAAGATACTTTAAAAAGACCTGGACCAGGTAGAGGTGGTCCTATGATGAGAGGCCCTGTTGAAAAAGCCAAAGATTTTAAAGGCACAATGAAGAGATTAATAAAATACCTTTCACCATATAAAATACCTTTAATAACATCCATTTTTTTTGCAATGATCAGTGCAATTTTTTCAATAGTGGGCCCAAAAATCATGGGAAAGGTTACAACAAAAATTTTCGAAGGTATAGTTGGAAAGATAATGGGAAATTCCCAGGGAATAGATTTTTCATATATTGGAAAAGTATTGGGAATATTATTGGGAATTTATCTTTTTAGTGCATTATTTGGTTATATACAGGGATGGTTAATGACCGGAATTTCAATGAAAGTTACATATAAATTAAGAAAACAAATAATGGATAAAATACATAAAATGCCATTAAAATATTTTGATGGAACCAATCATGGAGAAATTCTTTCGAGAATTACAAATGATGTTGATACTGTAAGTAATACATTAAATCAAAGTCTATCTCAAATAATAATGTCTTTAACAACCGTTCTTGGAGTTTTAGTAATGATGCTATCAATTAGCTGGCAAATGACACTCGTAACCATTATTATATTACCAATTTCAGGCTTTTTAATGATGTTCATTATCAAACATTCTCAAAAATATTTTAAAAAAAGGCAGGAGTTTTTAGGACATGTGAATGGACATGTTGAAGAGATGTATGGCGGTCATGTTATTGTTAAAGCATTTAATGGTGAGAAAAAAAGTATTGAAAAGTTTATCCATTTAAATAATCAACTATATAAGACTGAATGGAAATCACAATTTTTGTCAAGCATTATGATGCCGCTTATGAACTTTGTTGGAAATCTTGGATATGTTGTCGTAGCAGTTATGGGTGGCTGGTTTGCAGCAAAGAGAATTATTGAAGTTGGTGATATCCAAGCATTTATACAATATGTAAGGTCATTCACACAGCCAATTGCACAGATTGCAAATATTTCAAATGTATTTCAACAAACAGCTGCTGCCGCAGAAAGAGTTTTTGAATTTTTAGATGAAGAAGAAGAAATTGAAGATAAGGATACGCCAATGATCAATATTAAGGGTAAAGTTGAATTTAAAAATGTAAAATTTGGATACACTCCAAATAAAATAGTTATAAAGAATTTCTCTGAAATAATATATCCCGGACAAACTGTTGCAATTGTCGGTCCAACAGGTGCAGGAAAAACTACATTGGTAAAGTTATTAATGAGATTTTATGATGTTAATGATGGAGAGATTTTAATAGATGATCATAATATAAAAAATTTCAAAAGAAGAGATTTAAGAAAAATCTTTGGAATGGTTTTGCAGGATACATGGCTCTTTAACGGAACCATAATGGAAAACATAAGATACGGTAGACTTGATGCATCTGATGAAGAAGTCATTGAAGCAGCTAAAATGGCTCATGTTGATAGTTTTGTTCATGCATTACCAGACGGATACAACATGGTTATAAATGAGGAAATGAATAATCTATCCCAGGGGGAAAAACAATTAATTACGATAGCCCGCGCATTTTTAGCAAACCCAAAAATATTAATTTTAGATGAAGCTACAAGTTCTGTAGATACAAGAACAGAATTAAAAGTACAGCAGGCTATGGAACGATTGATGGAAAATAGAACAAGTTTTGTTATTGCACACAGATTATCAACAATAAAAAAAGCAGATCTAATTATTGTAATGAATGAAGGGGATATAATTGAACAGGGAACACATGAAGAATTACTAAAGAAAAATGGATTTTATGCAAATATGTATAATTCACAATTTGAAGTTGTAGAGAATTTTTAAATGAAAAAATAAGCTGTTTTACTTTTTGGACATGGTAATTTTATAATTATATAAGTTAATATATTTAAACTTTTGTTTTTTTGAGCATATATGATATAATTTTTTAAAAAAAGATATGAGGTGTATTATGAGAAAATATGATGATTATCATAAAAGTGTAATGGTAGAAGAAGTATTAAAGTTTTTAATAACAAAGGACGATGGTATATATGTAGATTGTACAGCCGGTGAAGGCGGTCATATTAAAGCTATCTATGAAAAAACAAATGGGAAGGCAAAAATAATAGCAGTGGATGTGGATTATGAGGTTCTTGAAATAGCTGAAGACAGAATAAAAGAAATAACAAATAAAATAGAATTTTTCAAAGCTTCGTATAAAGACATAGATATTGTTTTACATGGACTCGGCATAAAGAAAGTAGATGGTTTTTTAATGGATTTAGGTGTTTCAACATTTCAATTAAAGGGGGAGAATCGCGGATTCACATTTATGAAGAATGAACCACTCGATATGAGAATGGATCCCGATTCAGATTTTACCGCATGGACAGTTATAAATGAATATCCCGAAGAAGAATTATCAAAAATTATTTTTGAATATGGCGAGGAGTTTAAATTTGCAAGAAGAATAGCAAGATATATAGTTAATTCGAGGCCAATTAACACTACTTTTGAACTTGTTGAGGTTATAAAAAAAGCGTTGCCTCCAAAGGAAAGATACCGTCGAAAAAGGCATTTTGCAACTAGAACTTTTCAGGCCATCAGAATAGAAGTTAATAGGGAATTCGATAATATTAGAACTGCTCTTGAAAAATTCCCTGAATTTTTAAATACTGGAGGAAGAATTTGTATCATTTCTTTTCATTCACTGGAAGATAAAATAGTTAAAAATTTTTTTAGAAGCAATGAAAAACTTAAACTTTTGACTAAAAAACCTATTTTACCAACAGACGAAGAAATAAAGTCTAACCCCAGAGCAAGGAGTGCTCGCATTAGGGTGGCCGAACGGATTTGAAAGGGGGCTAAACTATGGAAAAACGCCTGAAGTTTTTTCCAGCAATTAATCAACGAACAGTAAAGCAGATAAAAAGCATTTCTGTTTCATTTGTTGTTATTTCATTTTTAGTAATATTAATGATAGGGTTTATCATTGCCACATTAAATTTTGGTAATAGGATACAAACCTTAAAAAATAATGTATCCAGCATGAATTCGAGAATTTTGGATTATCATACGAAAATTCAAACTGTAAACACCGAATTAGAATTTTATAAACAAGCCCTTATCATAATGGAGGAAGAATAATTTTGTGCTACGTAGCCGTTTAACTTTACTCATTATAGTATTTCTATATATCTTTTTAATTTCCTATGTTTTATTTTTAAAACCTTATAATTTAAATGAAAATTACAAAATAAATGAAAGTAGCAAAAAATTAGCGACCTTACTAGATAAGGAAGGTCGTATTATTGCTGTTGACAGAACTATTTATGAGGTATGGCTGGACTTAAAAACTATAAGAAAAAGAAATAAATTAGAAAAATTAAAACCTCAACTGAAACGTTTTTTAAATGAAAATGACTTTAACAAATCTTTTATATTACTTGGAAAATTTGAAGATATATTAGAACTAAAGACATATATCCCGGGCAACATTTTAAAATATTCAAGAATATATAAAACCTATGAAAGAAATTACAATTCTTCATATGATTTGAGAAAAAATATTGGTGAAATTGGGAAAACTGAATATGGCATAGAACCGTATCTATATAAAAAAGGGCTGTTAAGCACACAAAATATTCAATTATCTCTGGATCTGAAAATGCAAAAAATTGCTTATGAAGAACTTTCAAAAATGATTACAGAGCAAAATGCCGAAGGTGGAACTGTAATAATAATGGAAACTCAAACTGGAAAAATCAGAGCAGTGGTTTCACATTATCCGTGGAATATGGCGTTTATGGGATATATTGAACCAGGATCCACCATGAAACCAATAATTTATTCCATTGCCCTTGAAGAAGGATTGATCTCTCCATATCAAAAATTCACATTATCTCCATCCATTTCACCTGTAGATGGAGTTAATTTTACAATAAGCGAAGTCGAAGGACATTCTTTTAATAGTATTGATGTAAAGGATGCAATTGCTTATTCATCTAATGTTGCAGCTGTTAAAGTTATGAAAACCATAAGGGAAAATTTTTCCAATGAATGGTTATATAATAAACTTGATCAAATGGGTTTTGGGAAAAAAACAGGTATAGAATTTAGCAAAGAAATTAATGGGGTTTTTACCAAACCTGATAATTGGTATAAAATTACACCTTATCAAATTGCAATTGGTCAGGGTATTGGAGTTACACCTATACAATTAGTCTCAATATTTAACATTTTTGCAAATAATGGAAAATATGTAAAACCAACATTTTTAGAAAAAAATAAATCAAAAAGTTTTCAGGTTTTTTCTCCTGAAATTGCGAATTTAATGAAAGATTGGTTAAGATATACTATGCTTAAAGGTACTGCCAGAAAAGCTTATAAACCTGGTGTTTTGATTGCCGGTAAAACAGGAACTGCGCAAAAAGCTATATCTGGAAAAGGTTATTCAGATAAATATTATTCACTATTTGTTGGATTCTTCCCTGCATCAAAACCCAAATATACTATTGTTTCTATTATTGATGATCCTAAAAAGGAATATTACGGTGGTGAAGTTGCTGCCCCTGTAGCAACAAATATTTTTTATAGATTAGAAGATTTTAAATATTCAAACAAATTCCAAATAGTTGAAAATTATCTTCCAAATCTAAAAAACATGACACTAACAGAAGCTTTGTTTATTTTAAAAACTCTTGGTATTAATGAAAAAAAAGTGATATTATATGGAAATGGCAATTATGTTGTAAGACAAATTCCTGATATTTCTTATAATATAAAAGACATTGATTTTGTAATATTATACTTAGGAGATGAAAAAAATGAAAAAAATACTGATATTCGGTGATTCTAAGATAAAAAAAGATATGGCATTAAAAAAATTCTATAATATTGAGATTTCAAATATAAGCATTACTCCTGATTCACCTTCTCCTATTGATGAAATAAAAAATAACGTTTTATCTAATTCTTTGTTTGGAGATAAAAAAAATGTTATTATAAAAGATTTTAATAAGTTTAATAAAAAAAATCAAAAAGAAATTTTAGATATTATAAACAACATATATTCTGAAAGTATAGAAAATCTTATTATATTAAATAATACAAAAATAAAAGCAGATTTTGAGGAATTTATAGAATGTTCATTACCAAAACCCTGGGAAGATGAAAAATGGCGAAAATATATAAAAGATATTGTTAGTTTTTTTGGAAAAAAAATTGAGGAAAATGCTATTTCGTACATTTTAGAAACATATGGCAATGATGACAATTATTTATTCGAAGAATTAAAGAAAGCTGCCATATATTCTGATGAAGTTATAACATTAAATGATATAAAAGAAATCGGCACTACACATATAAATATTAATTTTGAAGAATTTTCATATTTGTTATCTTCCAAAAGAAAAGAAGAAGTATTAAAAATGGCGAAAGATTTTTTATCTTCTCCAGATTTTAATATTATTTCTTTATTAGGTTATTTGTTTAAATACTTTTTTGACCTATATCGTGTTATAATTAATGTAGAACTAAAGAAAAAGTTTAATTGGCCAGAAGTGCAAAAAGTTTCTCAATTAACAAACGTTTCAAAAATGCGCGTGAAAAAATTTTTGGGTGTAAAATTCAAAAATGAAAAGATATTTTATGCCAATCATACTCTTTTTTACAAAAAAAAAGATATTATGAATATTATTATAAAACTTGAAGAATATGATCGTATGGCTAAAACTGGTGAAAAGGGCGATTTAATATTGTTGGATTTAATATATTATATTTGTGGGTGATAATATGAGTCTGGGTAAAAGTATATATGAATTAACAAATTTATTTACTATTTATCGCTGGAATAATAGACCAGCATTGCTGCGATTTACAGAAGCGGATAATGTTTTTCACAGTTTAATTTTAAACTTAATATCCCTTGAGTATTTAAATAAAAAGGGATATAATTTGTCTATTTCTTCTAATATTAAAGCAAAAATATTTAAAGAACTCCCAAAAATTATTCTATCTGATGTTTCATTAGATACCAAAAAAAGGATATTAGAAAAAGATGAAAATATGTGGAAAATGGTTCTGAAAAAAAGTTATGATGAATTGAAAGAAAACAAAATTGTTCAATTTTTCGAATCTGATTATGACATAAAATTCAAAAAATATACTCAATTCATTGATTTAATGGTTTCATTAAAAGAAATGGAAATTAACAGTAGAATATTTCCAGAATATTTTGAAGGTCCAAAGCAGGAAACTGAAAAGAATTTGAGGAAATTGAGATTAAATTTGGAACATATAAATGAATTGGAAAGTATATTAAATTATGTATTGAAAACCTCAACACGATTAACTACCATGTATAGATGGAATAAAAACCACAGAAATGTAAAAAGCTCTGTTTCATCTCATACTTTCATGGTGGTATCTACCGCAATTATATTTTATTATTTGAATAATAGGAATAATGATAAATTATTAGATGAAATAATTATTGCAAGTATTTTGCACGATTTTCCAGAAGCATTTACTGGCGATGTCATAACTCCAACTAAAAAAAAGGTAAAAGGTCTTGAAAATATTATATCAACAATAGAAGAAGAGATGATAGAAGAATGGTTAAAAAAAGATGAGGATACTATAGCAATATTTGAACAATTTAAAAAGTACATGATAAATCCTTTTGATAATGAATATGGACGATATGTTAGAGCTTCTGATCTTTTTAATGCCATGCTTGAATGTGCCATTGAAATAAAATCCGGAAATTCGCAAATATTATTTCGGGAAGCCTTTTTTAATATGAAAAAGGAATTAAAGCAATTTAATTTTGATTTTATATATGAATTAATTGATGAAATTGAAAAATTGACTTTTTTTAACTAAAGCCCCTATAAAATTTTTTAATATAAATTATACGCATTTCATCAAAAAAGGGGGGGTATTATGTTATATTACATAATCATCATACCGTTAATCGCTTTAGGCTTTGCTATGTTTAATTATTATTCGGTTTTAAAACTGGATGAAGGTACAGATAAAATGAAAGAGGTCGCTTTGGCTATCAGAGAGGGTGCAAAAACATTTGTAAATCATGAATATAAAACTATTGGTATATATGTAGTGTTTATCTCTATTCTTCTTATGATTGTAACAGACATAAATGTTGGCATTGCTTTTATTCTTGGTGCATTAATGAGCGGAAGTGCTGGATATATCGGTATGAAAATGGCTACATATGCCAATGTAAGGGTTTCAAACACTGCAAGAACTACTAAAAATATAGGAAAAACACTAAAAGTTGCTTTTCAGGGTGGTAGCGTAATGGGATTGTCTGTTGCTGGATTTGCATTATTGGGGTTAATATTGGTTTATATAATATTTGGTATCTGGCGTGGACAATTAAATAAGGAAAATATAGTTGTAATAAGAAATTGGTTAGGAATAAGTTATATCCCATTCGCTATGACTGTTTCAGGATATGCTCTTGGCTGTTCCATCATTGCAATGTTTGATAGAGTCGGTGGTGGGATTTATACCAAAGCTGCTGACATGGGAGCTGATTTAGTAGGAAAAACAGAATTAAATTTACCAGAAGATGATCCAAGAAATCCCGCAACAATAGCTGATAATGTGGGAGATAACGTGGGAGATATTGCAGGATTAGGAGCTGATTTACTGGAAAGCTATATTGGAGCAATTATCTCTTCTGTTGTTTTAGTATTGTACGCTAGTTTTTTAATATCAAAAGATATTAAAGAAATTTCATATATTACAACGTATAAATTATCAACTTATCCTGTTTTTTTCACAATATTAGGATTGATTGGGGCGATGATAGGAATATTATATGTAATATTTAAAAAGAGTTCTGATAATCCGCATAAGGAACTTAATATTTCGCTATTTTCCTCTGCGGCAATTACTATAATTTTAACCTTTTTTTTAAGCGTCTATTATTTAAAAGATTTACCTCAAGACGAATTAAAATTAATGAATTTCAGATTTGGTGTTTATTCTCCATGGTTATCTGCAATAGTTGGCATTTTTTCCGGTATTATAATAGGTTTATTAGCTGAGTATTATACGAGTGATAAATATAAGCCTACAAAAGAATTAGCAAAATTTGCCAAAGGCGGACCTGCTATTGTAATATCAAAAGGTATGGCGTTGGGAATGAAAAGTGTTTTATATCCTGTTTTTATGTTAATGTTTGGAATCTTAATTGCAGATTATTTTTCCGGTTTATACGGTGTAGCTATGGCAGCAATGGGAATGCTTTCGTTTGTTGCTGCAACGGTTTCTGTTGATTCGTATGGACCGGTTGCAGATAATGCTGGTGGTATAAGTGAAATGGCAAAATTGGATCCTGAAGTAAGAAAAATTACTGACATGCTTGATTCTGTTGGAAATACAACTGCTGCAATTGGTAAAGGTTTTGCCATTGGCTCAGCAGCATTCGCAGCTTTATCATTATTTGCATCCTTTGTTTATTCACAAATAAATCCTTCCATGCAGATTGATTTAAAAAGTTTTTTAAATATAAATCTTTTAAGTCCAAAAACAATAGCTGGAGCATTGTTCGGTGCAGCTTTACCATATTTTTTCAGTGCATATTTAATTGATGCTGTGGTAACTGCCGCAGAAAAAATGGTTGAAGAAATCCGAAGACAATTTAGGGAAATTCCAGGATTAATGGAGGGAAAAAATAAACCAGATTATAATAGATGTATTAAAATAAGTAGTGATGGTGCATTAAAAGAAATGAAAGTTCCAGCTTTAATTGCAGTTTTAACACCTTTAATATCTGGATTCATTTTTGGAACAGATTTTGTAGGTGGATTATTGGCAGGAACAACTTTTAGTGGTGTTATGCTTGCAATTTTCACTGCAAATTCAGGTGGAGCCTGGGATAATGCAAAAAAATATATTGAAAATGGAAATTTAGAAGGTGAAGGGAAAGGTACGGATGCTCATAACGCTTCAATTGTAGGAGATACTGTAGGAGATCCTTTAAAAGATACCGTAGGACCTTCTCTTGATATTTTGATAAAAATAATGGCCGTTACTTCATTAATCACAGTTTCCATATTTAAAATATATCATTTATTCTAAAGGTTAAATAATTACAAAGTAATTATTTAAAAGTTTTTGATTTTTTATAATAAAAAATATTTAAACCTATACCCGCGGCAGCGTGTAACCCTGCAGGTTAAATAATTACAAAGTAATTATTTAAAAGTTTTTGATTTTTGTTAAAATAAATTCTTTGCATATAGCACACCGCAGGTGTGCTATCTATTGGGAGCGATTATATTGGAAAATTTTAATGTTTTCTTGAGAGAAACATTATTTGGAAAGGATTATTTGAAAATAATAAATAACAAAACTTTCCGTGTAAGAATCACGGAAAGGCTTCTATTTAATTATGATTCATATTTAAATGTATCAAAAGCTTTAGAATCTTTAAATGAATTCGGCTTGATTTTACCGGAAAAAATTGAGTATAATAATGAAAAATACTATATTTATACAGAATATTGGAATGAAGTTCCTATTACTGAAATAAAAATAAGTGAGGAAATTTATTATAATGTTTTATACAGAATTTATGATATCGTCGATAGACTGACACATTCAATGAACTTTATCATTCCATATATTTATATTGAGGATATTTATATCGATGAAACAGATAATATTACTTTAATACCTTCTATTTTTATCCCTAAAGAAAGTCCAAAGATTATCATCAATGAAAAGAACGATGAAAATGGTGTTATAGATGTATTAAAAATTTTAGCAAAAAAATTGTATAATTTAATGAATGTTAAAAATACAAAAATTGAAAAATTTTTAGATGTAATAGAAAAAGAACCCTTTGAATGTGTTCATGATTTATATACATTATTATTGAATTTCTTTAAACATAAAAAACAATTTGAAAGAATAAAAATACCCCATTTTATAGATAGAGAACTTGAGAGAAGAAAAATTTTGAGAGCTCTGGGAAAAAAACATATATTTATTTACGGAAATCAACGAATTGGAAAAACTCGTTTAATTAAATTTATGAATTTCAAATTTAAGGAATTAAATTACACTGTTATCAATGCTCGAAATATAAAAGATATATTTCCTGGATTAAAAATACCTGAAAATATGAATATTTTTTACTTTTTAAATCTTATAGAAAACTTTAAGCAGAAAGAAAAAAACTTCAAATTAATAATAATAGTGGATGACTACCAGGATATTGACATTAAATTTAAAAATTTTATCGAAGAATTAATAAATAAAAGTTTTGATTTTCCATTTTCTTTTATATTGTTATCACATATTCCACCAAAAGTAAAATTTGAAAATACTGAATATATCGAATTAAAGCCTTTTGATAGAAAAAAAACCAGAATATTATTAAAAATAATCCTGTCAACAGATTTTTTAAATAAATATCCGGAAATAATTGATATTATATATAAACTTTCTGATGGATATCCAGGAAATATTTTTCAGATAGTTAAAGATTTATATACCCTTAAAATAATTGAATTTAAAAATGGTGAATACATATTTTATCCAGAAAAAATTAAAAATAAAGAAATAATAGATCTGGCAATAGAAAAAGTTTCCAAAATACCAAAAAATATAAAAAAAGATTTAAAAATTTTATCAACTTTAGGATTTAGATTCAATCAAAAAGATATTGAACATCTGGAAAATTTTTTCCACATGTCTTTTGATAAATCAATATTATATGCTCTTGAAAAAGATATATTATTAAAAGAAAATGATGAATATAGATTTTTTAATTTAATATATCAAAATTTATTTCATGAAACTTTAGAACAAAATGAAAAAGAAAAAATACATATATACTTATCTAAAAAAAACACATTGCTCAAAAAAAAGATATTTCATTTAAAAAACGCAAATAAAGTAAAAAGTGCTATTGCTTTAATTATAAAAGAAATGAAAAAATCTTTATTTAAATGGCAAAATTTAAGTTTTATAGATTATGGATTTAATGAAATAAAAAACATGACAGAAAATATTCCTTTTTCTGCAATTGCTATATATCTTTCTAAAAAATATTTTTTTAATGAATATAGCGAAGACATGAAACAATATATTGAAAAAATCAGCAAAAGTAAAATTTATAATTATATTGCCTATTTATTTTTAAAATTCTCTGATGAAAAAAAATTAAGCGAACTTCTTCTTCAATGGATAAACGATAAAAAAACATCTGATTACAAAAAATCTCTTTTCATATATTTTTATTTAAATTTAAATTTTTCATCTCTTGAAAAAGAAGATTTTTATAATTATTACCTTAAATTTGAAGAAATTTTTTCACAATATACACATTTACCAGGATTTAAAACAATTAAAGGTATGATTTTAAATATGCTCGGAATAAAGACTGAAACTGATTTGCCTGAATTATCTTTAAAATATTATAATGAAGCTTTGACAATATCTTTAGAAACAAATTATAAACGATTAACACAAATAGTATATGTAAATATAGCTATATTGTATGAAGGTCTAAATTCAAATTTATCAGAATATTATAATAAAAAGGTTCTGGAAATATCCAAGGAAATAGGGGATTATCATACATACAATAGAATCCTTATTAATATTGCAAATAATAAATTGTATAAAGGAGATATAAAAGAATTTTTTGAATTGATAAACCGCGCAGAAAATTATTCAAAAATAAATAAAGATTATAACAGTTATATTTTAGCTAATGATATAAAAAATTATTATTTTCTATATGCTAAAGATTATTCAAACCTGAATAGCAATATGAGAAAAATAGAAAACTATATAAAAAATAAAAAATTCTTATCAACAAGCTTAAAACATATAAAAAATAATATTTTTGTTTTAAAAGCCTTTTTTGATAAAAATAAGACATTGTTAAGCAATAAAAAATATAAAGACATAATTTCTAAAAATGAATTTTTTCAAAATTTATACAACCTTATGTTCGAAAAAAATGAAAATCTCATTTATAATTCATGGCTATTTTTCAAAAATAATCCTTTAATATATTTAAAAGAAGAAATGGTTAGTATAACTGCTAAAAAATTAGCCCGTTATTCATTTAACAGCGAATTTGAAAAATGGGTATTAGACTTAATCACAGAATTCAAGGATAAAAAACTGTCTCTAGCCATGTTATATGAAGGGTTAGGATTATTTTACAACGTAAAAAATGAAAAATTCAAATCATTAAAATATTTAAGAAAAGCTCAAAAAATTTATGATGATTTAATGATGAAAAACAAATTTGAAGAGATTAATTCCTATTTAATCAACCATTTTAAAATTCCAACATTTACTTATGAAGAAATCTATTCTTTGAACTCTAAAATAGAAAGGTATCATTATAATAATTTAATTTCAAAGATTCATTCATATGAAAAAATAAACAATTTGATTATAGATTTATTAAAGTCGGATTCTCCAAAATATCTGGTCGATAAAATAGGAGAATATTTAAGAGACAAATATCCTATAAATGAAATATTAATACGTATAATAACCAATGATTATGAAGTGGAATATAACTTTAATTTTAAAAGTGAAAACGAATTAAAAAAAGATCAATTTAACACAAAACCTTTAAGATTATCATATATTTCAGATTATAAAGATTACAAATATCATATTTATCTATCAAATACAAATATTGAACTTTCTCAGAAAGAAGCTGCTGATATACTGGATAATATAATCATCATTGAAGATGTTCTATATTCAATTCTAGATAAGATTACTCATTACGAACACAGCATCGTTGATCCTTTAACTTCTGCATATACAAGAAGATATATGGAAAATAAATTAAAAGAATTATATGGACTATATGAGAGATATAAATTTGATTTTTCGGTTATTTTAATTGATATAGATGATTTTAAAAAAATCAATGACAAATATGGACATCAAAAAGGTGATGAGGTATTAACCGAATTGGTAAATTCTTTAAAGAAAAATTTAAGAGAATTTGATATGGTTTGCCGATACGGTGGAGAAGAATTTTTAATTATTTTACCAAATACCAATATTAATGATGCTGAATTGATTGCAAAAAGACTTATAAAAGATATAAATACTGATTTATTAGAAAAAACCAAACTAAACATCACATGTAGTATAGGGGTTTCATCAATTACCACTACTATTAAAGAACCTAAATTAAAAAATATAATAAAAAATGCTGATGACGCTTTATATAAAGCAAAAAATAGCGGCAAAAATAGAGTAGAGGTTATGAGAGGAGTCTAATTATGCTAATTGATTTACATTGTCATAGCACATTTTCAGATGGAACACTATCTCCAAAACAGCTTATAAAAAAAGCAAGTAATCTTGGAATAAAAATATTTTCCATTACAGATCATGATACAATTGAAGGACAAAAAGAAGCTATTTATTTTGCAAAAAAAACTAATTTAAAATATATACCTGGCGTTGAAATAAATGCTGAATTCCCAACATTAATGGATATACTCGGATATAATATAGATATAAATGACGATTATTTAAACTCAATACTTAAAACAATTTATAATAAAAGAATTGAAAGAAACAGATTAATGATAGAATTATTAAAAAAAGAAGGTTTTAGAATTGATATCGAAGATCTTGAAGGTGTATCGCTATATACAATTGGGAGACCTCATATTGCTAGAATTCTTTTAAAAAAGGGATATGGAACCTCTGTGAGTCAAATTATAGAAACATATTTAACCAGAGGAAAGAAATGTTATATTGAAAGATTTAAATTTTCACCCAAAAAGACCATTAAAGCCATTAAAAAAGCTGGTGGTTTTGCTGTGCTTGCACATCCAAAAAAATTAAGATTATCAAACATTCAATTAGAATCTCTAATCATTGAATTAAAAGATTATGGACTCGACGGAATTGAATGTTTTCATTACTCAAGTGATCCTCATTATACAAACTTTTTAATTGAATTGGCCAGAAAAAATGGTTTATTAGTTACGGCAGGAAGTGATTTTCATGGCTCAAATAAACCCTTTGTTTCATTAGGGCTTTATATTGAAAATTTTGTTATACAGGATACTATTAATTATTTTGTTACAAATTATTATAAAAAAAGCTAAACTTTTCTTTCATTATATCCGATAATATAATTAGGAAATTTATAATCAGGAAAGGATTCCTATGGGGGTGTAATTATGGGAGAAATGAATAGAATAAACAGTGATTTTTCCAGTTTTATAGATTCGCTTACAAAAGATATTGAATTTCCGAAAAAGGATAATAACCAAGATGAAAGAAGAAATACTTTAAATGTTCAAAAAAATGTTCGTGATTTATCCAATATAAATATTAAAAAACTTTCAAAAACTATTGAAGAAAAACTGAACAAATTAAAAGAAATATTTAAAGGTGAGGTAAAATTTGAAGTAAATGATGATGTGAACATGATTATAGTTAAGATTGTAGATAAAGATTCAAAAAAAGTAATAAGACAAATTCCTCCGGAAACAGCAGTAAAGATGGCAGAAATGCTTGATAAATTAGAAGGAATTTTCTTAGATGAACGTGCGTAACGGAGGTGATTAATAATGAGTGAGAACAGCTATCTGGGTTCTTTCCAATTTGGTGGGATAGCAAGTGGTTTGGACACCTCATCTATAATAGATCAATTAATGTCAGTTGAGAGAAAACCATTGGAAAGATTACAAAATGATTTTGAAAAATTACAACTACAACAAAAAGCATGGAAAGAGGTTGATTCCAAACTTAGTGATTTTTGGGACTTTCTTACTACATTTAAATTAAAAAGTAATCTTATTCCAAAAAGTGTTCAGGTAAGTGATGAAAATGTTTTATCAGCCACTGCATCAACATCATCAAGCAATACAAATTTTAAAGTTAAAATTAATTCTTTGTCTTCATCTACATCATTTACACCTACAAATACATTAGGAAACATACCTGACTTAACAACACAATACTACCAGTTAAACGGAAGAACAACTCCAGTTGCAGGTTCATTTACATTAAAGGCTCTTGATTCCTCTGGAAATATAATGGAAAGTGTCACAATAAACTTTTCTGGTACAGATACTATAGGAGACATAATAAATCAAATAGACGCAAATTCAACATATTTTACCGCTTCACTTAACAATGGAAAATTAAGAATTGAAGAAAAAGCCGGCCAGGAAGGGTCTGTTTCAAGCATATTGTTAGGTGATTCATCTGATACAAGTAATTTTACAGAAGTTTTTAATCTCGAAGGTTCTGATTTTGTACCTGGAGGAGCAACAGCAGGATATATAGAAAGCACCGTTCATGCTGGAGCAGTAAATACCTCAAAAATATTATCCGACATAAGTTCAGATGTTACTTCGGGGATCATAAGAATTAACGGAACAGAAATAACAGTAAGCTCTACAGATACATTAGGCGATTTAATTGCAAGGATAAACGCATCAAATGCTGATGTTATAGCATGGTATGATGAAAATGAAGATAAATTGATGATACGAAATAAAGAAGGGGGTCCTCAATCAATAACAATTGAAGATGGCGATTCAACAGGTGCAAATAAGACAAATGTATTAGACGATTTATCCTGGATTGATACCAGCGGAAATTATATGGGTACTATTATTCCTGGTACCGCTGCAAATGTTGAAATAGACCTGGATGGTGATGGCACTGCTGATTTAACCAAAACCACATGGGGAAATACTGTAGAATACAATAATGTCACATTGAATTTGAAATCAATTTCCTCAAATTGGATAGATGTTCAGGTTACTCAAGATGCCGATGCTACTTATGATAAAATTAAAGAATTTGTAGACAAATATAATGAAGTTATAGGTTATATTTATGAAAAACTAAATGAAGAGTCGGTAAAGCCAGAGAAAGGTGAAACATTGTCTGAAGATGATAAATTAAAAGGTGTTTTAAAAGGTGATGACAATTTACAGAATATATTTGATTCATTAAGAAATATGGCTTATGGGGTTATTTCATGGTCTTCTAACGTAAATGCCAAATATAGTTCATTATACGAAATTGGAATAAATTCAGGAGATGCTGGAGGAACATATGAAAACACCATGAAAGGAATACTCCAAATTAATGAAGATAAACTTAAATCAGCTATTCAAAATAACGCTGAAGAAGTGTGGAAATTATTCGCATATGAAGATGATAATAATAAAGGTATCGCTATTAAATTCAAAGATTACATATGGGATACTACAAAATTTGGAGGTACAATAGATCAAATATCCGGTACTACCGGGACAATAGGGCTTGAAATGAGAGATATTGCAAAAAGAATGACTTCATTAATCGATCAGCTTCAAAGAAAAGAAGCTTATTACTGGCAAAAATTCTCCGCAATGGAACAATCTGTATCTCAAATGCAAGCACAGGGGTCATGGATTACAAGTGCATTTATGAAATAAATAAATAATTAAATAAATAAATAATTAATAAATTAAGGTAGGCAATTGCCTACCTTAATTTATTAATTATTCTTCTTGCATTATCTTCATCTTTTATCATCTGATTTATAAGCTCCTGTTTGCTATTAAATTTTCTTTCTTCCCTAAGAAAATGCAATACTTCAACCTCTATAATTTTATTATAGAGATCACCAAAATAATCCAAAAAATAAATTTCAACCTTAGGCTTTTTTATGTTTTCATTAAATGTTGGTCTTAATCCAACACTCATAAGTCCATAAAATTTACGATTTGTGTTTTTCACTCCACCTTTTACCAGATACACACCATATTTTGGATATATAACTTCCTCTTTATAACGTATATCTATATTCGCTGTAGGAAACCCTAAACTAAATCCAATATGTCTGTCTTCATATACTGGTCCTTCAACACTCCAATTTCTTCCCAATAAATTATTAGTTTCTTCAATCTTCCCATTAATCAATGTTCGTCGAATAAACGTTGAACTTATCCTTGTTTCTGAGGTTTTAATATCTTTTAAAACTTCTACCAAAAAATTCTTTTTATGTTGTTCAGATAACAAATAAGAAACATTTCCCTTTTTATCTTTCCCAAATGTAAAATCTTCACCACAAACAATAGCCTTCATTCCATTATGTAACAAAAAATCCAGATATTCACCATGCGTAATATGAATAACATCTAACAGATCAAAAACTTCTGTTTCAAACCCCATCTTCTCAAGCAACTCCTGACGCTTATATGAAGGCAAAATTACACCACTAAATTCTCCAAAATACCTAATTGCCGGATATTTCATAATATAAGCTTTTGGTATTAAATTATTCCTTTGTGCAATTTCCAACGTTTTTTTTATAATAACCTGATGACCTTTGTGAACGCCATCAAATGTACCTATAGCTACTGCATAATTCATTATTAAAACTCACCTCTATATAATTTTTATTAATCAAAAAATAATTGTGCCAATTTATAATATTCAAAAGGTACTAATTTTTTTGTCGCTACCCCATATTCAAGAGGGATAGATACTATTTGATTTCCTTTTAAAGCAACCATCCTTCCAAAGTCTCTATTTTTTATGAGATTCATAGCTTCAACTCCATATCTTGTCCCTAAAATTCTATCAAAAGCCGTAGGTGTTCCACCTCTTAAAAGATGACCTAATACCACAGATCTCGTTTCATAACCTGTTCTTTGTTCAACTATTTCTGCTAAATAATGGGCTATTCCCCCTAGTCTAATATGCCCAAATGCATCAATTGTAGATTTATCTGCAACAACCTGTTCCAATTCAGTTGGTTTAAATCCTTCTGCAATAGCTATAATCATATATTTCTTTTTCTCCATTCTCTTATTTATGTAATTAATAATCTCATCTATGGTCATTGGAAACTCTGGTATCAAAATCAAATGAGCCCCAGCCGCCATTCCAGCTTCAATAGTTATCCATCCTGCTTCTCTACCCATCAACTCAACAATCATAACTCTCTGATGTGATTTTGCAGTAGAATGCAATCTATCAATAGCATCAGCCCCGACATTAACAGCAGTATGAAAACCAAATGTATAATCTGTATTTGAAACATCATTATCTATTGTTTTTGGAACTCCTACAACAGGATATCCTAAACTTGACAACTTTGCAGCTACTGATAAAGTATCATCTCCGCCAATAGATATTAAAGCATCTAAGTGCATTTCTTTAAAATTCTTTTCAAGCAATTCTCTGCTTTCTTCTTCTTTAAAAGGATTTACTCTTGCTGTTCCTAAAATCGTTCCTCCTAATATATGAATTCCTTCAACATCATCATTATCCAATTTAATCATTTCTCCTGTTAACATACCTTTCCATCCATTTAATATACCATACGTTTCAAACCCTTCACCAGCTGCATGAACAATTCCTCTTATAACAGCATTCAATCCTGGACAATCCCCACCACCAGTTAATATACCAACTCTCATTTTGCTCCCTCCCCAAAATAAATAATATGACTATAGTTAATTACAAGCATATATTATTATACCAGAAATTTCCCAATTGCGAAAATTATTATAATGTTGTAATTTAGTTAAAATTATAGTATAATATTTTATGAAATAATTAAAGGAGGACTTAGTATGAATGCTAAAGTAATAAACTCGATTCTTGAAGCTTTTTCAAGAACATTTAAAATGGCAACAAATAATATGGATATAGTAATTCAAAAACCTGTTGTCGACAAAGGGGATAATAGGTCATACGAAGTTGTTGTTACTATAGGATTCATTGGAGATTTAGACGGCAACATTCACATGGGATTATCAATAGAATCAGCTAAAGTTATTGTTTCTCAAATGATGATGGGAATGCCCGTTGAAAAATTAGATGAAATGAGTTTAAGCGCACTTGGCGAATTGGGAAATATGATTTCAGGTGCAATTGCAGTAAATTTAGAAAAATTGGGATATAAAATAAATATCACTCCACCTTCAATAATGCATGGAAATAATATCATTTTTATAAAAGATGGTATATCATTAAAATTTCCTATGAATATTGATAATAAATTCTCAGAAGAATTTTTTGTAGTATTAAAAAGCTCGATATGAAACAAAAATTTGATATCAAAGTGTTTGCAAATTTAAATCTAATACTCTTCTTTGCTTTAGCTGTACTTGCCAATATATTTATAGGATTCATAATCGGTTCAATCTTATCATCATTTACACAAAATGATTTGTGGAAAGTGCTTTTTTTGTTTTTAGGAGTGATTTCGGGATTATATAATGGCATTATTGAATTGCTAAAGGAGGCAAAAAAACAGGATAATGAATTCAGAACTAAAAGCAAAAGCAAAAGAGATAATAATAAAAATAATAATTCTTTCGATAATTGAGTTTTTGATATTAATATATTTTTTTAAATTAAATACTTTCTTAATTTTTATCGGCAGTTTTGGAGCAATAGCTGGAATTTTAATGATAACCGAGGAAATTAATACATTATTAACCAAACCAAAACACAAAATTACAAAAGGTTATATGATTAGATACGCTTTTTTTGGTATAATCTTGCTTGTTGCAGGATTAATTTCAAAAGACGGGTTGTTTTTAGCATTTTTAGGTCTTATGAATATGAAATTTGCAGCATTTATTTCACCAAAATAATGGGGAGGAATAATGATGACTCAAAAACAGAAAAAAACTTTAAAGATTTTATTTTTTATTTATATTATAGCTGGACTTATCAATTTTATATTTTTTCCTTCAGCTAATTTAGAGGGTGTTGGCTTGAGATGGACATATTCTTTTGGTGAAAATCCATCATTTTTAAACACCATTAACCCCATGACAGTCATTATGTCAGTAGTAATTATACTTATATTAATATTGTTTGCATCTAGAGTGAAATTCGAACTAATCCCTGGTAAAAAGCAGGCATTGGTAGAAGCTTTATTGGAATATTTCTGGGAATTAGTTGAAGATGCTGTTCCTAATAAAAAGTATAGAAAACCAATATATGTTATTTCAACAACATTATTTCTATTCATATTAATTGCTAATTTAATTTCAGGAATGCCTGGAATAAATGTTACGCCCATTGAAAACACATTAAAAATTGGATTATTTACTGATACCTGGTATACACCGACTTCAGATTTAAATACAAACGCTACCTTTGCTGTTATGGTTCTTGTTATAAGTCATATATTTGCCATATCATCAAAAGGATTTACCAAATGGTTAAAAATGTTTATTGATCCAACACCTTTGTTATTACCTTTAAATATAATTGGAGAACTGGCTAAACCTGTCTCGCATTCTTTGAGGCTTTTCGGAAATATTTTCGGTGGAGGAATATTGGTTTTAATTATAAGTTATATGTTGAAATATTTTGTACTGCCTATATTTTTATGGGGATTTTTTGGCATATTTGTAGGATTAATACAGGCGTTTGTTTTTTCTCTTCTGGCTATAGCATATATGGGTTCATTACTTGAAGAATAAATCTTAAAAAATAATCTGGTTTATTTATTAAAATTTAAAATTTTTAAGGAGGTTGATTAGAATGGCTATTGAACAGGTTGCACAGGAAATAGTAAATTCTGGTAATGAAGCTGCATTAGGTACTGGTTTATATTATCTCGGTAAATTTATTGGTGCCGGTTTGGCTATGGGTATAGGCGCTATTGGTCCTGGTATTGGTGAAGGTACTGTTGGTGGTCATGCTATGGACGCTATGGCAAGACAACCAGAAATGGCTGGTTCATTGACGACTCGTATGTTACTTGCTATGGCTGTTACTGAATCTACAGGTTTATATTCTCTTGTTATTGCATTATTGATGTTAATAGTATTACCATAATTTCGGGGTAAAAATCCCCATAAAAGGGGGTGTAATATATGTTAGATTTTAATTTTACATCAATAGTGAATTTAATAGGCTTCACAGTATTGGCATATTTTTTATGGGTTATGCTTTATAAACCTTTCTTTGAAATAGCTGAAAAAAGAAGACAACTGGTGGAAAGTGAATTAAACCAATCAGAAAAATTACGTAAAGAGGCTGAAGAGAAATTAAATCAGGCTAATTTAGAATTAGAAAAAGTAAGAAACAAAAAAGAGAGTATAATAAAAGAAGCTGAAGATTTAGCCAAAAGTATAATTTCTACTGCAAAAGAAGATGCTTTAGCCGAAAAAAATAGAATAATTTCTGCTGCTGAAAAGGAAGCTCAGGAAATAAAGGAAGAAGCTTATAAAGATATACAAAATAAAGTAGTATCATTATCAATAGCTATAGCTTCAATGATTTTAAAGAAAAACATCGATGAAAAAGCAAATGAAGAAATAGTAAAAAGAGCATTTGAAGCTTTAAGTAAGGGTGAAAAATTATGAAATTTTCTATTTCACTCGCAACTCGATATGTTGAGGCATTTATAGAGTTCCTTTCAAAAGAAAATAAACTGAATAAACTCGACAAATACGTTAAAGCATTAAAAAATGTTGTAGATAAAATTAATAATGATTCTCTTTTCTATGATTTAATAGGAAATCCTTTATTACCAAAGGATTATATTGTTATGCAAATAGTAAAAGTTGCAGATATTGATGATAAGAATTTTAATAGATATATCAAAGTTCTTGTATATAAAAATAGGCAATTAATGATACCCATAATATATACATTATTAGAACAAAAAAATAATGAATTAAAGAAATTGGTAAAAGTTGATATAACTATACCTTATAATATCAACGCAGATATGATAAGCGAATTAAAAAATATAATACATCAAAAAACAGGAAGAAATGTTATTTTAAATACAAAATTAAACGAAGATTTAATTGGTGGTATTCAACTACAGTTAGAAGATAAAATATTTGATTATTCAATAAAAGGTATTCTGGAAAAAATCGGACGCGAGTACGCTTCCAAGCGGGGGTGATTTGTTTTGAGAATAAATCCTGATGAACTTGAAAAAGTCATAGAGGAACGCATCAAAGCTTATGAATCAGGTGAAATAAAAGAAGTTGGATGGATAATGCAGGTTGGTGACGGCATTGCCAGGGCATATGGTTTAAAGGATGTTATGGCAAGTGAATTGGTTGAAGTTCACACCGATACCGGAGAAATAGTAAGTGGGATGGCATTAAATCTTGAAGAAGATAATGTTGGTATAATCATTTTAGGTGATTATAAACTTATCAAAGAAGGAAATAAAGTAGTTAGAACAGGCAAAATTGCTCAGGTCCCTGCAGGCGAAGAACTATTGGGAAGAGTTGTTAACCCGTTAGGCGAGCCTTTAGATGGAAAAGGTCCAATAAACACTAAACATACAAGACCTATAGAATATAAAGCTCCTGGTGTAGTTTTAAGAAAACCTGTTGATACACCTTTACAAACCGGTCTAAAGGCTATTGATACAATGATTCCAATTGGCCGAGGACAAAGGGAATTGATCATTGGAGATAGACAAACAGGTAAAACAGCAATTGCTATAGACACAATAATTAACCAAAAGGGTAAAGGGGTTAATTGTATATATGTTGCGATAGGTCAAAAAGCTTCTTCTATTGCAAGAACTGTAGCTAAATTAGAAGAATATGGTGCTATGGAATATACAATAATTGTTGCTGCTAGTGCAAGCGATCCAGCATCA
Organism: Marinitoga sp. 1154; assembly: GCF_013363285.1. Lineage (NCBI taxonomy): Bacteria > Thermotogati > Thermotogota > Thermotogae > Petrotogales > Petrotogaceae > Marinitoga > Marinitoga sp. 1154. Next base: position 66,067 of record NZ_LBFB01000010.1, read on the forward strand.
TTGTTATACTTAGCGCCTTACGCTGGTGCGGCAATGGGTGAATATTTCATGTTCAACGGAAAAGATGCACTGGTTGTATATGATGATCTTTCAAAACATGCTGCAGCTTATAGGGAATTATCGCTATTATTAAGAAGGCCACCAGGACGTGAAGCATATCCTGGAGATGTGTTTTATTTACATTCAAGATTATTAGAAAGGGCTGCCAGATTAAACGAAAGTTATGGTGGTGGCTCATTAACCGCATTACCTATAATAGAAACACAGGCAAATGATGTTTCAGCTTATATTCCAACAAATGTTATTTCTATAACAGATGGTCAGATTTATTTAGAACCATCATTATTTTACGCCGGACAAAGACCTGCTGTTAATGTAGGTTTATCTGTTTCAAGGGTTGGTGGTGCTGCTCAAATAAAAGCTATGAAACAGGTTGCAGGTAGTTTAAGGTTAGACTTAGCTCAATACAGAGAATTGGAAGCTTTTGCACAATTTGCAACAGAATTGGATGAATCAACCAGAAAACAATTAATCAGAGGAGAAAAACTATCTGAATTATTAAAACAGGGACAATATGTTCCTATGGAAGTTGAAGAACAGGTTGCTGTTGTATTTGCTGGTGTTAATGGATATCTTGATGATATCCCAACATTAAGCATAAATAAATTTGAAAAAGAATTCTTACAATATTTAAAATCAAATAAACCTTCAATATTAGAGTCTATAAAAACCAAAAAAGTTATAGATGAAGAACTGGATAAAGAGCTTAGAAAAGCTATAGATGATTTCAAATCAGCTTTTCAGGCTTAGGGTGGTGACAACTCATGAGTCGAGGAAAACTTAGGATATTAAAACAGCGTAGAGCCTCAACACAATCCACAATGAAAATAACCAAAGCCATGGAAATGGTTGCTGCTGCGAAAGCTAATAAAGTTGTCAAAGAAATTTCTTCATTGAAAGATTATGCGCATTATTCTGAAAAAATAATGAAAAAAATTGCTCCAGTAGAAGATAGCATATACACTTCAAAAAAAGAAGGAACTTTGATTGTAGTTATTACACCAGATATGGGATTATGTGGAGCTTTTCCAATGGAACTTACAAAAGTTGCAAATGATTTAGCTAATAAAACAGATGATTTTATAGGTTTTTATAATATTGGTTCAAAAGGTGAAATAGAGCTAAAACAAACAGGAAATTTATTGCTTTCAAGAACTAAATTATATGATGTACCAAAGCAGGAAGATGCTGAATATATACTGGACGATATTATCGATATTATAGAAGATAAAAATATAGGTAAAGTAAAGGTCGTTTATGGTGCATTTAAAAATGCTTTAATTCAAAAACCGGAAGTTGTTGAGTTATTACCTATAAATTTTGAAGGTTCAATGGATCCAAGATTCGAATATGAACCTGATTCAAAAGAATTATTTGAAGAAGCTGCTTATTTATACTTATTGTCCAAAATGTATTTAATTATATATGAAAACAAAATAAGTGAATTATATGCTAGAAAAAATGCAATGCGTAATGCTACTGATAATGCAAAAAATTTAATTGAAAAGCTCACCCTTGCATATAACAAAGCAAGGCAAGCTTCTATAACCCAGGAATTAATAGAAATAGTAAATGGCGCTCAGGCATTGCAGGAAGAATAATATTGGGGGTGTAATAAGTGGAAAAAAATGTTGGAAAATTAGTAAGTATAATAGGCCCCGTTGTGGATGTTAAATTTGAAACAGGCAAATTACCGGAAGTCTATAATGCTCTTGAAGTAATTAATCCATATACAGATAAAAAATTGGTATTGGAAGTTGAGCAGTTAATCGGTGATAATACAGTAAGATGTGTTGCTCTTGATTCAACCGATGGATTAAAAAGAGGACTTGATGTTGTAGATACTGGAGCTCCTATTAAGGTCCCTGTTGGTGATGTAACCCTTGGAAGAATGTTTAACCTTTTGGGTGACCCCATTGACGAAAGAGGTGATGTTGAAGCTAAAGAGTACTGGTCAATACATAGAGAGCCTCCAACAATTAAGGAGCAATCTACAGATATCGAAATACTGGAAACGGGTATAAAAGTTATAGATTTATTAGCCCCATTCCCAAAAGGAGGTAAAATAGGATTCTTTGGTGGTGCTGGTGTTGGTAAAACCGTTCTTGTTATGGAACTTATAAGAAATATTGCAATTGAGCATAAAGGGCTATCATTATTTGCCGGTGTTGGTGAAAGGACAAGAGAAGGAAATGACCTATGGTTGGAAATGCAGGAATCAGGTGTTTTACCAAATACAGCTCTTGTATTTGGACAGATGAATGAACCGCCGGGAGCAAGATTCAGAATAGCATTAACAGCATTAACAATGGCAGAATATTTCAGAGATGTTCAGAAAAAAGACGTATTATTATTTATAGATAATATATTCAGATTTGTTCAGGCTGGTTCAGAAGTTTCAGCTCTTTTAGGGCGTATGCCATCTGCTGTTGGATATCAGCCAACATTAGCAACAGATGTTGGTCAATTACAGGAAAGAATAACTTCAACAAAAGATGGTTCTATTACATCAGTTCAAGCAGTTTATGTTCCAGCTGATGATATTACAGACCCGGCTCCGGCAACAACATTTTCACACCTTGAAGCAACTATTGTTCTTTCAAGGCAAATCGCTGAACTCGGGTTATATCCAGCTGTTGATCCATTAGATTCAACATCAAAAGTACTGGATCCTTCTGTTCTAGGGGAAGAACATTACAAAGTTGCCAGGGGAGTTCAACAGGTATTACAGAGATATAAAGACTTACAGGATATAATTGCAATTCTTGGTATAGAAGAATTATCAGAAGAGGATAAATTAACAGTTCAAAGAGCAAGAAAAATTCAGAGATTCCTTACACAACCATTTTTTGTTGCGGAAAAATTCTCTGGAATTAGCGGTCAATACGTAAAAGTCGAAAATACAGTAAAAGGGTTCAAAGAAATATTAGAAGGAAAATACGACCATATTCCTGAACAGGCATTTTATATGATTGGTACAATAGAACAGGCAATAGAAAAGGCAAAGAAAATGGGAATAAAAGTCTAAGGAGGGGGTAAAAAATGTTTAATCTAAAAATAGTAACCCCCAGAGGAATAAAAGCTGAAATAAAAGCAAAATATGCCGAATTCACAACAGTTGAAGGTGGAATGGGAGTTTTAACAAACCGACTTCCCATAGTTGCAAAACTCAAAGTTTCACCGTTAAAAATAAAAACAGAAGATGATAAAGAAGAATTATTTGCAATTCATGGTGGAATAATCGAAATGGATGGAAAAGAAATGATAATACTTACAACCGCTGCAGAAAGACCTGAAGAAATAGACGTAGAAACTACCATGAAAGCTATTGAATCTGCAAAAGCTAAATTATCTCAAATAGAAAATACAGCTGAAAAGGCTAAAGTTCAGGCAGAAATTGAAAAAAATATGGTAAGAATATCGATAGTAAAAAAATAAGGCGCTTTGCGCCTTATTTTTTTACAGTCTATTAATATTATAAATGAATTGGAATAAACATATAATTAAATAATCCATAATCATTTTCTGTTTTTTTAAAATTAATATGTTATAATTAAATAAAATACTTTCATTGGAGGTGTAGTTATGCTTAAAAAACTATTTACTGCATTATTATTGCTATTATCTTTAAGTATTTTTTCAATTAACAATTATTTTTTCAATTTAAATACAATCAGTATAAATAATACGAATGTATATATTTCTAAAAATTTATGGAATATATCAGAAGAATCTAAAATTGGCTTGTGGATATCCATGAATAATTTTAATGTATTCCCAAAATTAGGAATCAATTATAATGACGAAATAACATTTTACAAAACTCAACAGATTTTTTTTAAGAAAGTGAAACTAAAAACTGGCGAAAGAGTTTTTGACCTGGATATTGGATATGATTTAAACAATAACTCCTTTATTTTATCGACAACAATAAAAAAATATAAAAATGATTTGATTTCTAAAAATTTTTCATATTCATATACTTCTGTATTTAAAAGTGGGAGTGAAAAAAGAGGTATAGCTTTAAATAAAATATTAATACCTACAATAATAAAAAGTTCCATCTTTTCAACGGATTATAATGAGTATTATATATCAAATTATTCATTTCAATTACAGAGATATTTTACATTACCCTTTATAATAGGTATATCTGAATTAGGATACTCTTTTTCAATTCCTATTGGTATTTTTGAAAATAGATATTTATCAGGATATTATTCATATGGTATTTTATATAAAGATGAAATTTCACCTTTTTTAAATTTTCAAACACCTATAAAAATAAATAAAAGCGATTATTATTTTGGCATGCAATTAAAAATGAAAGAAAAATCGAATTTTATCGTATTTTTTTCAAGACTGGATATGAATAACACATTTAGTTTAATATTTACAAAAGACGGAGGGAGTTTTTTCTTTGAATTCTGAAATCGGGATATACATACATATACCATTTTGTAAAAGTAAATGTCTATATTGCGATTACCCTTCAACGACAAATATTAATATACAGCAAAAATACTTTAATTATTTAATGAAAGATATAGAATTGAATAAATATGATGGAAAAATAAAAACAGTTTTTTTAGGTGGCGGAACCCCATCTTATGTTGATATTAAATATATAGAAAATATTTTTAAAAAATTAAATATTACCAATGCTTTCGAAATAACGATAGAATCAAATCCTGAAACATTAACAGAAAAAAAATTATATAATTACAAAATGCTTGGAATAAACAGATTAAGTATGGGTATCCAAACATTTGATAATAATATTTTAAGAGCTATGAATAGACAATATAACAATGAAATAATAGAAAAAAAATTTAATCTAGCCAGAAAATTTTTTTTTAATATCAATTTTGATTTTATTCTTGGATTACCTGGTGATAATATGAATATTTTAAAAAAAAATTTAGAATTAATAGAAAAACTACAACCTCAACATGTTTCTTATTATATATTTGATGATAATCATCCTACGCCATTAAAAAGCTTATTGGACAAAGGTAAAATGAAATTACCAGAATATGAATTTATTGAAGATGGTTTTGACTTAATAATAGAAGAATTAGACAGAATGGGATATAAAAGATATGAAATATCTAATTGGTCAAAAAAAGGATTCGAATGTAATCACAATTTAATATATTGGAATAATGAAAATTACTATGGTTATGGAATTTCTGCAGGAGGACATGTGAATAATATAAGATATACCAAAACATCAGAATTAAAAAAGTATTTTAAATATCTTAATGAAAATAAGATACCATATGAATATTATAATGAAAACACCTTATTAGAAGAATTAACGGAAGAATTATTCATGGGTTTAAGATTAATAGATGGAATTAAAGTGAAAAAATTAAAAACAAAATATGGGAAATTATATGAAAAATTTTTCAAAAAACTTATTCAAATGGTTTCAGACTTAATTAAAGTGGATAACAGAATTAGATTGTCAAAAAAAGGCCAGGATTTATCTAAAATGGTATTTGAAAAAATTCTTGAAGTGAGGGAAAATATAGAATGGATATGAAAGAAAAAGTGGAGGAATATATAGCAGATTTATTGAACAAAAAATTTGACAAAAAATCTAATTCCGAAGATTGGGATGAATATTTTATGAAAATAGCCTTTCTTGTTAGTGAAAGGTCTTCATGTGCACATCGGAAAGTTGGTGCAGTAATAGTAAAAAATAAAAGAATACTGGCGACTGGATATAATCAACCTCCATCAGGGTTTCCTCATTGTAATGAAATAAATTGTATAAGAGATGATTTAAAAATAAAAAGTGGAGAGTATCAAGAGATTTGCTACGGACTTCATGCAGAACAAAATGCATTAATGCAGGCTGCAAAATTCGGAATTTCTACTGATGGAGCTTATATATATGTAACACACCAACCATGTTCTATTTGTGCAAGATTAATAATTAATGCTGGGATAAAAAAAGTGATATATGGTGGTAATTATCCTGATGCATTAACTAAGTTATTCTTTAAACAAACTGGTGTAGAATTTAAGATGATGAAAAAATAGCCTTGGAGGTGCATTATGCCTAATGAAAAGTATTTCCCTTATTTAAGAAAGGATAGACTGCCAAATGTATGGTGCCCTGGTTGCGGAAATGGAATTGTTATGAAATCTTTCATTGAAGCAGCCGGAAATTTGAATTTAGATAAAAATAAAGTTGCTGTCGTATCTGGTATTGGATGTTCATCAAGGGTTACAGGATACCTTGATTTTAATACATTACATACTTTGCATGGAAGAGCAATACCCTTTGCAACAGGGGTTAAATTAGCCAGGCCTGATTTAGAAGTTGTAGTTATGGGTGGAGATGGAGATATGCTGGCTATTGGTGGAAACCACTTTATCCATGCCTGTAGAAGAAATATGGATTTAACAGTAATACTTTTTAATAATACAATTTATGGAATGACTGGCGGACAATATTCACCTACCACACCTTATGATTCTATGGCTTCCACGGCCCCATATGGTAATATTGAAAGTACATTTGATCCTGTTCAAATGGCAATATCTTCAGGTGCAACTTATGTAGCAAGAAGTACAGTATATCATTATACCCAGAGTGTAAAATATATAGAAAATGCCATAAAACATAAAGGTATGTCTGTTGTAGAAATAGTTTCAAATTGTCATACATATTATGGAAGATATAACGGAATGAGTAAACCTTCTCAATTTATGGACTATTTTAAGAAAAATACTATAATGTTAAATAAAGCAAAAAATATGAGCAGTGAAGAACTTGAAAGTAAAATTGTTATAGGTGAATTTTATAATAACAAAGACAAAAAAACCTATCTTGATTTATATGAAGAACTATCTGAAAAATTAGGTGGTGTTGTGAAATGAACATAAAAGAACCAAGAAGTATCAGAATTAGCGGAATGGGCGGTCAGGGAAATATACTTATGGGTCTTATTTTAGCAGAATCTCTTGTTAATGAAGGATATTGGGTAGTTCAATCCCAACATTATGGAGCTCAGGTTAGAGGAGGCTTATCTTTTTGTGATGTGTTATACTCAGATGAAGTTATTGATTATCCAAAAGCAGAAACATTTGATATATTATATATAATGAATGATATAGCATTTCCACATTTAACTATGATAAAAAACAATGGAATAATTTTTTATGATAGTTCATATATAAAATCACTCCCTCAAACTGTATCAAGAATTACAAAGAAAATAGTTGCCATTCCCGCATCAAAACTTGCATACGAAGAACTTGGGAATACAAATGTAGCAAATATGATAGGACTTGGTGCAATTGCTAAAAATTGTGAAATTGTTAAATTAGAAACATTAATTAAAATTATGAAAAAACGGGTAAATCCAAAATTTTATGAATTAGATGAAAAAGCTCTAAAGATTGGTTATGAATATAGCAACAAAAAATATGAAATAAAAATAAATGATAAAAATGGAAGAGGATTTTAATGAGAAAATTTTCAAAAAGTATTTCTTTTGCAATTAAAGGCTTATTTGAAGTTTTTAAAACTCAAAGAAATTTTAAAATTCAAACTTTTTTCGCTTTAATAGCCTTTACATTATCTTTTATACTCAACCTAAATGAAAGTCAAATTTTATGGATATCATTGGCTATATTTTTTGTTTTAATTTTAGAAACAATAAACACATTAATAGAAAAAATGATGGATTTGATACATCCTCATTACAATCCTATCGTAGGACTAATAAAGGATTTAGGTGCTGCTGCGGTACTAATCGCAGCATCTTTTTCTATTGTAATTGCAGTTGTCATATTCGGTGGTAAAATTTTTAATTGGCCCCCAAAATATGGTATAATAATAGGCATAGCATTTATTGTATTTATAATAACTGGGAGTTTGTTTAAAGGGAGGGAAAAAAATGACCGATAATGTAATAAAAGTTTTAATTGTGGATGATTCTGGATTTATGAGAATGGTATTAAAAGACATAATTGAAAAACAAAAAGACATGAAAGTTGTTGGAATAGCAAAAACCGGACTCGAAGGAGTAGAAAAAGCGATAACGCTGAAACCAGATGTAATAACAATGGATGTTGAAATGCCTGAATTAAATGGGCTTGAAGCGGTAAAATTAATAATGAAAAAAAATCCAACCCCTATTATTATGGTTAGCAGTTTAACCTCAAAAGATTCTGAAATAACAATAGAAGCTCTGGGAAATGGTGCAGTAGATTTTATACAAAAACCAGCTGGAAGCGTTTCATGGACATTTAGAGCAGTAGCGGATGATCTATTGATAAAAATAAGAAATGCTGCAAAGATAGACCCAACAAAATTAACGAAAAGATCTACATTCAAAGCAAAAAGACCCAGAATAACCTCCCTTCTAAGAGGACAAAAAATTGTATTAATTGCATCATCAACAGGTGGACCAAGATCATTAGATACTATAATTCCAAATCTTCCGAAAGGAATAAATGTACCTGTGGTGGTTGTGCAACATATGCCTGCTGGATTTACAAAATCTCTTGCAAATAGACTAGATAAAGTTTCAGAGTTAAAAGTAAAAGAGGCTGAAGATAATGAAGAATTAAAACCTGATACGGTATATATTGCACCTGGAAGCTATCACTTGGGATTGAAATCAAAAGGCTCTAAAGTATATACATATCTGGATTCATCGGATAAAATAAATAATGTAAGACCTGCTGCTGATTTTACTTTTGATAAAGCTGCCGAAATATATAAATCAAATATAGTAGCAGCAGTCTTAACAGGTATGGGTAAAGATGGAGCAAAAGGTGCATTTAAAATAAAACATTATGGAGGGAAAATAATTGCAGAATCTCCAAAAACGTGTGTTGTATACGGTATGCCTAAAGCAATTGTAGAAGAAAATTATGCTGATTTTGTTTTACCAAATTATGAAATAGCAGAGAAAATAGTTGAGTTATTAGGAGGAAAATGATGAAAAATCGGTTTATTTTAATATTATTGATTTTATTACCCCTTGTATTATTTTCAGTAAAAACATTTATTTATACTATAAAAAGTGGTGACTCTTTGGAAAAAATAGCAAATAAATTTAATATTCCTTTATCTCTTATTATTGATTATAATCCAGATTATGCATATAAGAAATATATATATCCTGGCGAAAACTTATTAATACCAGAAAAAGCTATAATGATATATCGTGTTAAATCAGGAGACAATTTAAGTTATATAGCAAAAATATTTTTTTCTGATGCAAGTTTAATAGCTGAATATAACAATATAAAAGATCCAGATCTTCTTTATATAGGCCAAAAATTAAAAATTCCATATGAATACATTGGTTTAAGCTTTAATAAGCAGGTTGATGTATCATGGCCTGTATGGGGCGAGATCACATCGTTATATGGCTGGAGAATACACCCTATATATAACGAAAAAAGGTTTCATTCTGGTATAGATATAGCTTTAAGCGAAAGTGCGCCAATATTATCTGCAGTTAGTGGAAAGGTTGTTGAAGTAAAAAAAGATAATGGGTATGGAATATACGTAAAAATAAAAGCAGGGAAACATTATTATATATTTGCACATATGTCAAAAGCACTTGCTACAGTGGGTGAAATCGTTAAAAAAGGTGAATTAATCGGAAGAGTAGGTTCAACAGGAATATCCACTGGCCCTCATGTCCATTTTGAAGTTAGAACATTAGCGGATAAATCCGTAGATCCATTGGGTTTATTACCAGGATTTAAATATGCTCATGTATCAATAGAGAAACATTATATGGGTGGTAATTAGACATGAGAAAATTATTAATATCAATATTTTTACTTATTACATTATCCTTTTTTTCAAAAGAATTATATCTTCAATGGAAAAAAGTGGATAATAATAATTATATTGAGAAAAACAATAATATTTTTCTCAATATTTCTTATTTAGAAAAGCTTGGATATACAATAATGGGAACATCAGAAAATATGTTTATATTAAAATTAGATGATACGTGGTCTGCTGTTGTTTTTCCAAAAGCCGAAGTTGCTATTATAAATTCTTCTGAAAGTATTTCACTTAATTCTGAAGATTTTATGTATATTAATAAAAAATATTTTGTAAAATTGGACATTCTTGCCAAAATAGCTAATCTTGAATATTTTAAGAATTCTAAAGGATATTACTTAAATTATAAACTTGCAAAATTGAAAAGTATAGACGGTTTTTTAATGCAGGATAGATTAAGGATTATAATGGAATTTTCAGCTAAACCAGAAAGATTTGAGATATATCCATTAACAGCTGTTCCAGGCTATTTAATAAAAGTTTTTGGAGTTGAAATCCCCGAAGTTTCCTTTTCAAAAGAATTCAATAATAAATTTTTAAGCAGAATTAAAGCTATGCAGCATTCGCAAAAAGAAATATGGGTGACTATAATACTTGGAGCAGAAGCAAAAAAATACACAAAACTGGAAGAAAATGGTCGAATTATGCTGGATATAGAAATGACAGAAGATTTTACAAAACCTGTAGTTGTCATAGATCCAGGGCATGGAGCGTTTGATCCGGGAGCACTTGGATATCTTGGAACAAAAGAAAAAGATATGGCATTAAAAGTTGCATTAAAAACAAAAGAAATACTTAAAAACAAAAATATAAGAGTATATCTTACCCGTGATACTGATAAATTTATAGAATTATATAATAGAGCAAAAATAGCAAATGATTTACATGCAGATCTTTTTATAAGTATTCATTTGAATTCATATCTTGAAAATAGAAGTGTCAGGGGATCGGAAGTTTATTATTTTTCTTTTTCTGATGACAAATATGCAAGAAAAATTGCAAGAAAAGAAAATCTTGATATGAATGATAATAAAGATATAATACAATCAAGAGTTATAGAAAAGAAAAACTCTATACCTGAAAGTAAAAAAATGGCAGGGATTTTAAAGAAATATATAGAAAAAAATAAAATACCATTTAGATCTACAAATGCCGCTGAATTTGCTGTTTTAGCATATACAAAATGTCCAGCTGTGTTATTTGAATTAGAATTTTTATCAAATCCAATTGTAGAAGTTAACTTTATTTCAGGGAAATATGTGGATTTATTTGCAAAAATAATAGCCGAATCAATTATGGAATATTTTAATGTAAAGTAAATTTTAACAAATTAGTTGCGAAAAATTTTCTTGATTTATATCATATCTTATGTTATAATATACCTCGGAAGTTGTTCCGGCGTAGCTCAACGGTAGAGCGGGTGGCTGTTAACCACTAGGCTGGGGGTTCGAATCCCTCCGCCGGAGCCATAAACAAAATCCCCTTAGGGGTTAACAAAACGTCCAGTATAATAACTGGACGTTTTTGTTTTATTGTTTGTATTTAAATATATTATTACCCATCCTTCTTTTAACCTTTTTTGATTTGACCACATGAGTATAATATGCACTTTTCAAAGAAAAGCTGGTATATCATAAAAATGCCATTTTTAGTTAAACTTAGGCTGTCCACTGCTTTGGGGTAAGATCAATCTTCCTCTATTCCACCGCCTATTTCAACGAAATTTAAAACCCCATAACTCATTGAAAATTTTGCTTTATCAACAAATTCGAATTTTAAATTTCCTTCTTCAATAAAAAGTAATGGGTTTATGGAAGTTATAGAAAAAATGTTAATAGAAATAACTAAAATAAATAATATAAGTAACTTTTTCATTTATTTTCCTCCTTACTCATGTTGATCAATTTCCTGATTTTTAATTAGTATTTTTTCAGTGTTCAAATTCATTACAGTTATGGTTAGTGGAGATGGAAAATAATTTTACAATAAAATCATTTTATCTTTGACTATATATATTTCCCTTGGAAATCCAACTAAAAAATATATATAATCATTCAATAAAGTATATTTTCCATCTCTATAAGCAACGGTATCCACAAAAGCATCTATTCCTGGTAAAGGAATTGTCTTTGCAATTTCTAATTTATCCACATCGTATAATATCATATATGCCCCTTTAAAATGTATAATTTTTATATTAAGTTACATTCAACTAAAAATTATTATTTTCACTTATTCAATTCACAATAATTTTAGCAAAAAAATAGTCAACAATATAAAGTAAATTTTAGGTAAATTTATAATCAACTTTTCTTTTCTTAAATTTAATAAATTTACATAATTATTTTATCATCTGATATATTTTTATGGTTAATTTTTTATTTAATGTATTGATGCAATTTTATATTCTTGCTATTATTTGATGTTAATGATTAATTGGTTTTATGCTATTTGATTAATTCCAATAACCTTTCTTCATTTTCCTTTGTTGTTTTTTTGAGTATTTCCTCTGTTTTTTTGTCTGCCACTACTTTTCCTTTTTTTAACACTATTATCCTGTCTGTCTTTTCTATTTCACTTACCTCATGACTGGCTAAGATTATCGTTTTTCCTTTTTGCGATAATTCTTCCATTATTTCGTATATTTTTATCTTTGTTTCTATATCTACACCATTTGTTGGTTCATCCAGTAAATATATTTCCGCTTCTTTTATTAATGCCCTTGCTAAATTCAGTCTCCTCTTCATTCCTGTTGATGCTTCCATGTATTTGATTTTTCTGTTTTCGTATAGCCCCATCTCTTTTAATCCTTTTTCCACTTTCTTTTTTAATTCTTTTCCTGTTATATTGTTTAACATCCCAAAAAATTTGAGATTCTCTTCTAAACTTAATCGGTAATAGAATGACCGTTCATTTGCTG